>JAVBYL010000184.1 GCA_030824035.1 Humidesulfovibrio sp. | reverse complement strand
TCGTAGGTCACGCGCTCCACGGAGCCGGTGTCGCGGTTGAGCAGGAAGATCTGCGGCCCGCCCAGGCGGCCGGAGGTGAAGGCCATCTTGCGGCCGGAGAGGTCGAAGCTGGGGGAGACGCTGATGGCCCAGCTGGGCGCCAGCGGCCCGCCGGAAACCTGAAAGTCCTTGTCCAGCAGGTAGATGTCCGGGTGGCCATTGAGGGAAAGGGCCACGGCGATCCGGCCCTCCTGGGTGAAGGTGGGGCTGATGACCACGTTGCCGTTGAAGCGGCGCAGGCGGGTGGTTTGCAGCTTGCGGTCCCAGATGCCCAGGCGGTGGCCTTTGTCGGAGATGTTGGTGAAGGCGACGAAACGGCCGTCCTTGGACCAGGAGGGGCTGACGTTGAAGCCGCCCTCGCGGGTGATCTGGAACAGGTCGCGCCCAAGGGCCGAGGAGACGAACAGCTCCTTGCCGCCGTCCACCCGGCGGGAGAAGGAGATGGCGGAGTCGAAGAACCCGCTCTTGCCGGTGAGCACGCGCATGAGCTGCGCGCAGAAGCGGTCGGCCACGCGCGCCACGGAGCCGGAGTCCACCTGACTGTACGACTTGCCCAGGAGCAGCTTGCGCGAATACGTCTCGTACACGCGGGCCTCGATGTCCTGTCCGCTGCCAACCACCGTCATTACCAGGTCGATGCGGGCCAGCTGCAAGGGCTTGAAGTCGATGTCGTCGGCCTTCGGCCCCTTGCTGGGGTCGCCGCCGAGCACCTCGTTCAGGAAGGCCAAGCGCAAAAACGGCAGGTAGCCGATGTCGCCCTGGACGTACTCGCTGAAGTTGCGGGCCAGGTTTGGGGCGGGGGCGCCGCCTGCGCCGCGGGCAGGCAGGGCCAGTATGTTCACGCGGGTTTGCCCGGGGCCAAAAATGTCCACGGACAGGGACTGGGGAGCCGCGTGCACGCCCTCGACGCTGAACAGAACCAGAAGGCAGGTCAGAATCCAGGTCTTCAGTTTCATGGTGTCGCTTGGCCCGGGAATCATTTCCGCAGGTCTTGCAGGTTGAAGGTGATGCGCAGGGTGTCCACGCTCTTGGAGGGGGGCACGGGCAGGCTCTGCGTTTCGGAGACGGCCCGCATGGCCGAGTCGTCGAAGTCCGGTTTGCCCGAGGGCGTGAGCACCCGGGACGAGGAAATTTTTCCGCGCGGGTCGATCTTGATCTCGATGACCACGGCCACGGCCTGGTTGGAGCCGAACACCGGGTAGCGCCAGTTCTTCTTGATGGCCTGCTCCACGATGGCCCCGTACACGCTCATGAGCCCGGAGCCGGTGCCGCCGGCGCCTGTGCCCTTGCCGCCGCCCGCGCCGCCGGGGCCTGTGCCGCCGGTGGTGTAAATGTTGCCGCCCGTGCCCTTGCGCAGCTCGGCCAGTTCGCTGGCGATGGCGTCGCGGCCCTTGGGGGCCTCCGGCTTGGCCTTATCCTTGGAGGAAACGTCCTTCTTCACATCCTGGAGGGCCTCTTTCAGCAGGTCCTCCTTGGAAGGCTTCTTCTCCTCGGCCTTCTTGTCTTCCGGCTTCTTTTCGGGCGGCTTCTTGTCTTCTTTTACGTCAGGCTTTTTCTTGTCCTCAACCTTTTTCTCGCTGATGGCCTTGGCGTCGTCGCGCACGGGCTCCGGCTTGGCCTGCTCGGCCTTGATGGGCTCCGCGGGCTTGCTGGCCGCGGCGGACTGCTCCGAGGCGGCATCCTGCTCGGCCTGGGGCGGGGGGCCACCGGCGGCCTCGCCCGTTTCCCCGGCGGCGGGGTCTTCGGAAGGGTTCAGCGAAACAAGGTCCACCGTGTACATGGGCTTGTCCATGTCCACCTTGAGCCCATCGCCAACGCCGATCACCGCCAATGCGATGAGCATGACGTGCATCCCCAGGGAGAGGAAGAAGCTGGTTTGCCTGGACTCCTGCACGAAATCGTCCCCGCGCCCTCGGCCCTACTGGGCCGGAACCTGCTTGGCCTTGTCGCCACCGGGCTGCGCATCAGCGCTCTCGGCCACGATGCCGAGCTTCTCGATGCCCACGCTCTTGATCTCGCCCATGACCTTGACCACGATGCCGTAGGCCACTTCCTTGTCCGCGCGCAGGTACAGCTGCTTGTTCTGCGCCACCACCAGGTTCTGCAGGTGGTTCTGCAGATCCTCAAATGGCACGCCGTACTCGTCCAGGAAGATCGAGCCGTCCTTCTTCACCGTAAGCACCAGATGGTCCGTGCCCGCTGGCAGGGTGCGCACGCTGCGGGTCTTGGGCAGGTCCACATCCACGCCTTGCGTCAGCATGGGCGCGGTGACCATGAAAATGATGAGCAGCACCAGCATCACGTCCACAAAGGGCGTGACGTTGATCTCGGCCATGTAGCCGCGACCGCCTTTCCCGAGCGACATGCCCATGACGGCGGCCTCCTACGGCTTCTTCACGCCGGAGCCGGTGGCCCCGGTCGCCCAGGAAACCTCGCGCTCCACGCGGTTGAGGAAGGCGCCGGCGAAGTTCACCAGTTCGGTTTCCACCTCGCCCAGCAGGGCCAGCAGGTAGTTGTAGGCAATGGTGGCCGGAATGGCGACGACAAGCCCGATGGCCGTGGTGACGAGGGCCTCGGAAATGCCGGGGGCCACGGTGGCCAGCGCGGCGGACTGCGAAAGGCCGATGGAGTGGAAGGCGTGCATGATGCCCCACACCGTGCCGAAGAGGCCGATGAACGGGGCGGCGTTGGCGCAGGTGGCCAAGAACGACAGGGAGCTGCCCAGTCGTTTCATTTCCTCGTTGACGCCCTGGCGCAGAATGCGGCGCAGGGTGTCCTTCACGAGCATGCGCTTACGGTCGCGCTCAATGTCGGCCTTTTCCAGCTTGCGGAACTCCGCAACGGCCATGAGGCCGACCTTGGCCAGGGGGGAGCTCTCGTCGCGGCTGACCACGGAGAGGCCCTCGGAGAGGTCCTCGGCGTTGGAGAACTGCTCGTAGCCCTGGGCCACCTGGCGCTTGGTGCGTCGGTACAGCACCAGCTTGTTGAAGATGATGGTCCAACTCCACAAGCTCATGCCCGCCAGAAACAGCAAAACAACCTGCACGCCCAGGGTTGCCCCCAGCATCATGCCCAAAAATCCGGTTTCAGGAATCATGCGAGCGTTCCTCCTCTCGCGACGGTCCGGCTCAAGCTCCGGCCGTTTTCTTGTGCGCCGCCTTCCC
>JAVBYL010000016.1 GCA_030824035.1 Humidesulfovibrio sp. | reverse complement strand
CGCGGCGGCGGCGCGCCCATTGCTCATATGCGCCACCCCCAAGTGATTCATAATGAAGTAGTTGTCCTTGGTCACTGCAAGGGAACGCTCGAATACCGTCACACTGTCTCGCCAAGTTGATATTTGAACAAGGCAAAGCCAAGCCAAAACAAGATAGGGGGCAAGAACGGCGAATCCAACGAACCTGAGTGGTTTTTGCGCCTGTGGAAGAGAGCGAACCCCATCCACAACCAGCAAGGTGATTGCCAAATACGGTCCCCAATACGGCAGATAGGCCCAACGATCCGAGAGGGCCACTGAGATGCCCACCTTGGGCACAACGATTACGGGCAGTAAACCGACAAGATACCAAAGCCAGCAAAAGAGCAGATACGGCCTGCGGCGCACCTGCCAAACCACCAGGAAAGTCAACAGGGCCAATATACTTGCGGAAAGGGCTACTTCAGCAAGGTTGATGCTGGCAGGGAATGGGTACATGATGGCCAAATCGTAGGGCAAAACCAACTTCCGGAGGTACGTGACATAAGAAACAACGGCATTAGCGAGTCTGTTTTCAAGACTAAGCAACATGGTTCCATGCAAAGGCGGATGCGAATAGATTGTGGTGAGAGCGGACAGGGTGCCCATAAGCAAGAAAACCCATTTCTCGCGTAGCCTCAAAAATAACTCACCAGGCTTGAAGTACGAATAGCCATCAGTTCCCAAGCGCTTGAGGGGCCAGTAGTCCAACAGCAGCAACAAACCTGCCATAACAACGAACATTGGCTTGGCCAGGAGGCTCGCGCCGTATAGTGCATAAACCAAAGCCTTAGCCTTCCATGTCGGTTTGTTTACCCACCCAAGATAGCCATGCAGCGCCAGCAATCCGAAAAACATGCTAAGAACATCTTTGCGAGCCGTAGCCCAAGCAACAGACTCTACATGCATCGGGTGAACGGCAAAAAGCATTGCCACAGCAAAAGCGACCAATTGGTCCTTCAACATCACGAGAACAAGATAGAATAAAAGGACAACATTGATGGCGTGAAAAATGACGTTCGTGAGGTGGTAGCCACCTGCGAATTTACCATATATCGTTGCATCAAGCATGAACGACAGCAACGTTAGTGGACTGTAATACATTGTAGTATTGAGAACAAAGGCGTCCATCACGCCTTGCCAAGTCAGGCCTCTCATCACGCCAGCGTTTTCATAAATGTATGGGGGGTCGTCCAGAAGGATAAAAGCGTAATCCCACACACGACAATAAAGCGCAAAAACAACCACCGCGAGCACACACGCTAACGCAGGGATGTCTTTTCGCACATCAGACTGAACGGGGACAATGGTTACAGCACGGGACGAGGCCGAATTCTTCAAGCGTTTCACAGCAACTCCCTGGGCGTCAGTTATTCGCTTACGCTTCCAAAATACAGGCCAGCTCCGGGGTGGACTTGGTGGGGCTGAACTCCACGACCTCGTAGGCGGCAGCTCCGGCCAGGGCAAAGGGGTCCTGGGCCAGCACGGCGTCCAGTTCCTCGCGGCTGGCGGCCCGCGCCAGGATGACCCCACCCGTGCGCGGCACCCGGCGGCCCGAGGCCAAAAAAACGCCCGCGCGGTACTGCTCGTCCAAAAACTTCACATGCGCAGGGAGCAGTTCGTCGATGACGGCAAGGGGCCGCAGGTAATTGAGCAGCACCACGAACATGCGCCTACCCTCCCGCCGCCCCGTTCAGGTGGGACTTCAAGGTCTGGATGCGCTTCCAGGACTGGCGGATGCGTTCCGGCGACACCTGCCCCTCGGCCACAAGCTCCACGATGATCGCCAGCGCCTTCTCCGGCAGCTTCGGGTCGTACTCCAGGTTGTTGCCAAACAGTAGTATGTCCGCCCCGGCGTCGATGGACAGGCGGATGGCCTCCTTGAGGCCGTAGTGGGCGGAAACGGCGCGCATCTGCATGTCGTCCGTCACCACCACGCCGTCATAGCCCATGCTCCCGCGCAGCAAACCGCCGATGACCGCCCGCGAAAGCGTGGCCGGGTATTTGGGGTCGAGGTGCGCATTGAACACGTGGGCGGTCATGATCATGTCCGCCTGGCCGGTGGCCATAAGGGCGCGGAAGGGGATCAGCTCCGCCTCAGTCCAGGTGCTGGTGACATCGGTGAAGCCAAGGTGGCTGTCCGTGGTGGAGGAGCCGTGGCCGGGGAAATGCTTGGCTGCGGTGAGCACGCCGGACTCGTGCAAGCCATCGGCAAAGGCGCCGGCGCAGAAAGCCACGGCATGGGGATCGGCGGAAAAGCTGCGGCCAATGCCGCCGATGACCGGGTTGGCCGGGTTCACGTTCACGTCCGCCACGGGGGCGAAATCGAGATTGAACCCGACGGAGGCGACCGTGCCGCCAACCGCCCGCCCAGTGGCGAACGCAAGCGCGGAGTCTCCGCCTGGGCACAGCTGCGCCGCCGCAGGGCTGTCGGGGAAGCCGTGGATGGGCTTGAGGCGCTGCACGCGCCCGCCCTCCTGGTCCAAGGCGATGAACAGCGGCAGCATGGCCGCTTCCCGCGCCACGGTGCTCAGCGCGGCGTTCAGGCGCGCCACCTGCTCGGGGGTGCGGATGTTGCGCTCGGCATTCCCGGCGGCAACGTCCCTGTCGAAAAGGATGACCCCGCCCAGGTTCAGCTCCACAACCTGCCGCAGGATGGGCAGCTCGCCCGCAGCGCCCAAGCCAGGCTCCGCGCCACGGAAGCCCACCAGCAGCATCTGCCCGGCCATGCCGCGCACCAAGGGGGACACGGGCACGGGCCGAGGCCCGGCGCAACCGGCAAGGGCGGCTGCGAGCAGACAGAGCGCCACAAGCGGACTCCCCAGCGGCAGGGAGAACACGCGGCGCAAGCAGCGCATCAGCGGGGGCATGCCCCGCTAGTCCTTCTCGTTGCCCAGGGAAAAGGTGCTCTCCATGTCGTAGCTGGAGATCACGCGGTAGGAAATAAGCGTCTCCGAACCGATGATGCCAAGGATCTTCAGCATCTTCTCGGTGACGATGGTGGCCAGGTCGTCGTTGTCGCGGGCGCGGATGATGGCCACGAGGTCGAAGCGGCCGCCAACGGAATGCACTTCGCTGATGCCTTTGATTTCAACGAGCTTCTGGGCCACCACGTTGATGGCGTCGGGCTGGACATTGAGCAGGACGATTGCGTTGGTCATGGTTCCCTCCGTGATGGCGCACTGTAACGCTTTGGC
>JAVBYL010000175.1 GCA_030824035.1 Humidesulfovibrio sp. | reverse complement strand
GCGAACGGCGGGCTTGACCACCGAGCCGCTGCGGATGCAACGGGTGCAGGCGCGCACGTAGCGCACTTCACCGGAGGGGAGCTGGGCCTTCACGCGCTGCAGGTTGGGCAGAAAGCGGCGGCGGGTACGGTTGTTGGCGTGGCTCACGTTGTTACCGGAGCTGGGGTGCTTGCCACATATATCGCACGTCTTGGACATGGGAAACCTCCTGAATCGTTCTCGTCGATGCGCAGCGGGCGAACAGGCGGAAATGGCCTGCCACATGGCTCCCCGGCATCGGGAAGAGGAGTTGTAGCCTCGGCCCCAGAAAAACGCAAGTGCTTTTTTCTTGACAACCTAAAATCCACCCGTATAGAAGACCCCCCTGCGAGGCAGCACCATGACACTCTGGATTTCTCTCAAAGACATCCCGGCCGAAGGCCAGGCGTTCCAGCTCACGGACCAGTCCATTTGGACCGGGCCGATGGCGGAATTCAGCGTGCCCGCGACCATTGCGAGCCCCATCGAGGCCAGCCTGTACATCGTTCCGCAAGACGAGGGCTTCCTCGTCACCGGGACCATGCGCGGCTCTGTCACGCTGCCGTGCGACTCGTGCCTCGAAGGTTTTGAGCTGCCCCTCAAGGTGACGTTTGACAGCTTTGAGGAATACGCCGGGGCCGACACCCTGCATGCGGACGAATGCCGCCTGCGCAAGGAAAGAGGCAACCCGGAGTTTGACGCGGGCGGATATTTGTGGGAACATTTCATGCTTGCGCTGCCCACCCGCCCCGTGTGCAAACCGGAGTGCAAGGGCCTGTGCCCGAAATGCGGCGAAAACCGCAATCTGGGCGAGTGCGGCTGCAGCGGGGACGAGGGCGACCCCAGGCTTGCTGTTCTGCGCAAACTGAAGTTATCATAACCCCCGGCGCGCAGGGAAACCCTCCCCCACGCCGGTCAATCGCATCATTTTAAGGAGTCCGTCATGGCCTTACCTAAGAAGAAGACCTCCAAGTCCCGCAAGAACATGCGCCGTTCCCACGACCACGTGGCCACCCCCAATGTCATCCTGTGCCAGTGCGGCGAGCCCACCCTCTCGCACCGCGCCTGCGCCGTTTGCGGCAATTACAAGGGCCGCCAGGTTCTGAACACCGAAAATGCCTGAAAAAGCCCCCCGCATAGCCATTGATGCAATGGGGGGCGACATCGGCCCCCGGATCAATGTGCCAGCGGCAGTGCAGGCCGCCAAAGAAGGCATCCGCATCACCCTCGTGGGCGATGAGGATGTCTTGCGTGCCGAGCTTGCCCGAAACGGCGCCCCCGCCGGGCTGCCCATCGACTTTGTCCACGCCTCCCAGGTGGTGGACATGGACGAGAAGCCCGGCGATGCGTTGCGCCGCAAGAAGGACTCCTCCATCCAGGTGGCTTGCCAGCTGGTGAAGGAGGGCCGCGCCGATGGCGTGGTGAGCGCGGGCAATTCCGGGGCCTCCGTGGCCTGCGGCATGTTCGTGCTTGGCCGCATCAAAGGTGTGGAGCGCCCGGCCCTGGCCAGCATCATGCCCACGGAAAAGAACCCCGTGGTGCTCCTCGACGTGGGCGCCAACGTGGACTCCAAACCCTTTCATCTTGCGCAGTTCGGCATCATGGGCGATGTGCTCGCCCGCGATGTGCTGGGCGTGGAGAGGCCCCGCGTGGGCCTGCTGTCCATCGGCGAGGAGGAGGGCAAGGGCAACGTGGTGGTGAAGGAGGCGTACGACCTTCTGAAGCACACCTCGCTGAACTTCGTGGGCAACGTGGAAGGCCGCGACATCTTCAGCGGCGACCTCGACGTGGCCGTGTGCGATGGGTTTGTGGGCAACATCTGCCTCAAGCTCTCCGAGGGCCTGGCCCGGTCGTTTGGCCGGGTGCTCAAGCGCGAGCTCAAGCGCCACATGCTCTCGCGCATGGGGGCGGCCCTGTCCATGCGCTCGCTCAAAAACTTCGCGCAGATGCTCGACTATGCCGAATACGGCGGCGCGCCGCTGCTGGGGCTCAAGGGCATCCTCATCGTGTGTCACGGGGCCAGCAACCTCAAGGCCACCACCAACGCCATCCGCATGGCCGCAACTTTTGTGGAAAAGGGTGCCCACGAGCACCTTGCCGAAGAGCTCACCGCCCACAAGGAGCTTGCCCAGTTCAGCAGGCACAAGGCCACGCCGGACAACGGCGCGGTCTGAAGGCCCTGAGCTACCTGGCCACCACAGCGGCTTGCCCTCGGGCCGCCTCGACCCCCAAAACCGAGCCACACACTATGAACAGCACCTGCCACATCCTCGGCCTGGGCCACGCCGTTCCGGACACCGTTCTCACCAACGCGGACTTCGAGCGCATGGTGGAAACCAACGACGAATGGATCACCAGCCGCACCGGCATCAAGGAACGGCGCATCGCCGCCAAGGGCGAGACCTGCTCCAGCCTTTCGCACCTGGCCGCGCTCATGGCCCTCAAGGACGCCGGCCTCACCGCCGAGGACATCACCCACATCGTGCTGGCCACCTTCACGCCCGATGCGTACATCCCCAGCACCGCCTGCCTGCTGGAGCAGAAGCTCGGCATCTCCGGCCGCATGGCCTTCGATGTCTCCGCCGCCTGCTCCGGCTTTTTGTACGCGCTGGAAACCGCCCGCGCGCTGGTCTGCCTGCACCCGGAAGCCCGCGTGCTGGTCGCCGCGGCGGATGTCGTCTCCTCGCGCACCAACTACACTGACCGCGGCACCTGCGTGCTGTTTGGCGACGGCGCTGGCGCGGCCATCGTCACCGGCGCTGGAACTCCGCCCGTGAACAGCCGTGGCGCGCGCACCCTGGACGTGCTGCTCTCCTCCGACGGAGCCATGGGCGACCTGCTCACCGTCAAGGGCGGCGGCTGCGCCAACCCCTACAAGCCCGGCGAGACCATCCGCGACGACTTTTTTGTGCAGATGCAGGGCCGCGAGGTGTACAAGCACGCCGTGCGCTCCATGAGCGGCATCTGCGAGGCCATTCTGCAAAAGAACGGCGTCGACAAGGACCAGGTGGACGTGTTCATCCCGCACCAGGCCAACATGCGCATCATAGAGGCCGTGGGCAAAAAGATGGACATGCCCACGGAAAAGCTGTTCACCAACGTGCACAAGTACGGCAACACCTCCGCCGCCTCTGTCATCATCGCCCTTTCCGAGGCCCGGGACACCGGGTTCATCAAGGACGGCAACCTTGTGCTGCTG
>JAVBYL010000344.1 GCA_030824035.1 Humidesulfovibrio sp. | reverse complement strand
GGCGTGCGCTTTCTCACCCCGGAGGTCGTCCGCACGGACAGCTCGCTGTTCATCCAGACCGAGCCCTCGCAGTACAGCGCGCTCTCCTTCGGCTTTGTGCAATGGACGCGCGGCAACCGGCAATACGCTGGCGGCCAAACGCGAGAGGCGGACTGGGCCATGCCCAAGCCGGACAAGGCGCACCTGCGCAACATCGGTGTGTTCGACCACGCCTCCGTGCGCGTGCATGCCCGCGACCGCGACGACGCCATCCTGGAGTTCCTGGGCCTGACCAACTACGAGTTTTCCATGGCGGTGTATGTGGACAACCTGAACTCCATCACCAACGTGGCCCGGTACGCCGGGGATCCTTACGCCATGGTCATTACCTCGGGCCTGGGCGAGGCCGCCGCCGGACAGGAGGGCCCCACGGAAAAGTTCATTCAGAACTACGGGCGGCGCATCCACCACCTGGCCTTCCGCACGGACCCCGTGGTGCAGACCTTCGACGGCCTGAAGGCCGACGGCATGCAGTTTCTGCTGGAGCTGGTCGGGTCTGAGGAGGAGGGCCTGCGCCAAACCTTCAGCAAACCCTCGGCCCAGACCATGATGGTCAACGAATACATTCAGCGTTATGAGGGCTTTGACGGCTTCTTCACCAAGAGCAACGTCACGCTGCTCACCCAGGCCACGGAAAACCAATAGCCTCGTTTTTTCCGCCCGCCTTGCCTTGACAGCGGGGTGTGTGTTGTATAGTTGGAACATGTGAGCAGTTGTTCACATGAAACGTCGAAGTCCCAATGTCGGAGTGTACATGATTGACGCCCCCTTCCTGGACCAGTGCGAGAAGACCTGCGTGCACGACGACCTTGTTGCCAAGGTTCGCCAGCGCATGCTCTCGGACTCTGCCGCTGAAGGGCTGGCGCAGATCTTCGGCCTGCTGGGGGAGAGGACGCGCGTGCGCATCGTCCATGCCCTCATGGGCGGGGAGCTGTGCGTGTGCGACATCTCCGCCGTGCTGGGCATGACGTCCTCCGCCGTTTCGCACCAGCTGCGGCTTTTACGCACAGCCAAGCTGGTGAAGGCGCGCAAGGAGGGCAAGAACGTGTTCTATTCCATCGATGACCACCACGTGCACGCCCTGGTCGCCCAGGGGTTGGAGCATGTTCTCGAGTAGTTTTTTTTGGCCTGTTGCATGAACGTGTGTTCAATTGTTTGCTAAATATAAGCCGAGGGACAGAATGCTGAACGCAATGACGGGATTGTTACTGGAAAGTTGGAACGTGCTGCGCGAGGCCGCTCCGTTCATGCTCTTCGGCTTTCTTGTGGCAGGCATGCTCAAGGCCTTTGTGCCCGATTCGCTGCTGACGCGGCATCTGGGCGGCAAGGGCCCTGGTTCCGTGTTCAAGGCCGCGCTCATCGGCGTGCCGCTGCCGCTGTGCTCCTGCGGGGTGCTCCCCGCGGCCATGGGCCTGCGCAAGCAGGGAGCGGGCGCCGGGGCCACCACGGCCTTCATGATCTCCACGCCGGAGACCGGGGTGGACTCCATTGCCGTCACCTACGCCATGATTGACCCCATCATGACCGTGCTGCGCCCGCTCTCTGCCCTTATGACCGCCATGGTGGCGGGCCTTGCCGCCAACCTGCTGCCGGAGAGGCTGATACCCGCCATGCGCGCAGAAACCCCTGTTCCCGCTGGCTGCGGCTGCGGCGGGCAATGTTCCACCACACATGCCGTAGGCACACATGCCGCTGGCACGCATTCTGCCGACACGCACACCACCCACGCACACTCCGCCGTCCTCAAGCCGAGCTTTTCGCGCCGCGTGCACATCGGGCTCGACCACGCCTTTGGCGAAATTCTGGCGGACGTGGGCAAGTGGCTCATTGTGGGCATTTTGGTGGCCGGAGCCATCTCTTCCTTTGTGCCGCAGGAGTTCTTCCTCAATTACCTGGGCAACGAGTTTGTCTCCATGCTGGCCATGATGCTCGTGGGCGTGCCCATGTACGTGTGCGCCTCCAGCTCCACGCCCATTGCCGCCTCGCTGCTGCTCAAGGGGCTTTCCCCTGGCGCGGCGCTGGTGTTCCTGCTCACCGGGCCGGCAACCAACGCCACCACCATCACCGCCATGGCCAAGACCTTCGGCATGGCGCTCACCGGAGTGTATGTGGGGGCCATCGTGGCCTGCTCCCTGGTGTTCGGCCTGCTGGCAAACAGGCTGTACGAGGCCCTGGGCTTCAACATCCACGCGGTACTGGGCACCGTGAACGAGGCTCTGCCCGCCTGGTTCGGGGTCACCTCCGCGGTGCTGCTTTTGTTGCTGCTGGCCCGCGCCATGCTGCACCACAGCCACGAGCACTAGCCCAGGCGAAGCGGTGTTGCGGTGCGGCTGGGTTTGCGGTAGCGGAGTAGGTCCAAGCCGCAAACGCAGGGGGAAACAGCCAGGATGACATCCGACTCGCCGCAGGTTCGCAAGCTGGAGTTCAGCGACTCCGACCTCGCCAACAAGCTCTTTGGCCCCCAGGGGGGCAACCTGACCCTGCTGATGGAAAAGGCCGGGGTGCGCATCGAAACGCGCGGCTCCATGGCCACCATCGTGGGCGAATCGCACAGCGTGGACATCGCCGCCAGTGTGCTCACCCAGCTGTACGGGCTCATCAAGGAAGGCCGCCACGTGCACCCGCAGGATGTGGACTGCGCCTGGCGCATTCTGCTGCGCGAGCCAGCGGCGGAGGTGCGCCGCATCTTCCAGGACACGGTGTATGTCGCCTCGCCCAAGAAGACCATCGCGCCCAAGACGCTCAGCCAGCGCGACTACCTGGCTGCCATACGCGAGAACGACCTCGTCTTCGCCATCGGTCCGGCGGGCACGGGCAAAACGTACCTCGCCGTGGCCCTGGCCGTCTCCGCCCTCATGCGCCGCGAGGTCAAGCGCATCGTGCTGGCCCGCCCGGCGGTGGAGGCGGGGGAAAAGCTCGGCTTTCTGCCCGGCGACCTGGCCGAAAAGGTGAACCCTTACCTGCGCCCGCTGTACGATGCCCTGCACGACATGCTCGACTTCGCCCGCGTGCAGGACATGCTGCAAACCGGCGTCATCGAGGTGGCCCCGCTGGCCTTCATGCGCGGCCGCACGCTCAACGACGCCTTCGTCATCCTCGACGAGGCCCAGAACACCACGCCGGAGCAGATGAAGATGTTCCTCACGCGGCTGGGCTTCGGCTCGCGCTGCGTGGTCACGGGGGATGTGACCCAGATAGACCTGCCCAC
>JAVBYL010000251.1 GCA_030824035.1 Humidesulfovibrio sp. | reverse complement strand
CCCGTCCATCTGAAGCGCTCACAGGCCCAAAACGCCGATACCCCCTTTCGGGGGCATCGACACGACCTCGCCCACCGCGCAGTGGTGCTGCGGCGGCGGGGTGAGGGCTCTATGGCTCTTCTTGGGCGTCAGGTCGGCTGGTTGAGCACAACACCCGTCATCTGCTTTATGGAGGCAGACAGCTTCAGCAACTCGTCCTGAGGAATCTTCCTGAGGACCTTGTTGTTGGTGGTGTTGATGATCTCCACCTGCACGCCGGACTGCGTATCGTCGAGCACGCGTATTTTGAGGGCCGTGTTGTTGGCCTGAAGCTGGGCGTTGATCTTCTGGGCGGCGGCCTTGGCTTCAGTCCTGTCGGCGCCGTTGGCAACGCGTTCAGATTCAGGGTCGGTAGGAACGGTATGCGGCTTCGGCTGTTCCGCTTCCGAAGCAACATGAGCACTCGCCTGCACGGCCTGCTGTACGGCCACATTTTCGGCAGGGGAGAACCCCTGCCTGACATCCGTGTCCGAGGGGTAGATGTTCATGTTCGTGTCCTCTTTGGTTGAAGTCTGTGCTGTTGAACCTTTCATGCCTTACGTAATG
Source organism: Humidesulfovibrio sp. (assembly GCA_030824035.1). Taxonomy (GTDB): domain Bacteria; phylum Desulfobacterota; class Desulfovibrionia; order Desulfovibrionales; family Desulfovibrionaceae; genus Humidesulfovibrio. Next base: position 2,664 of record JAVBYL010000251.1, on the reverse strand, counting down.
TTCTTCGGCACAAACTTGCTCCAACTTTAGAGCGCCGTCATATATTCGGATCATTCTGTACAACGCACGTGCGCTATGGTAAATTCCGACGTTATTTGACATTGTTATGATGCAGCCTGTTGTATTCGTCCGCATTCATTGCACATTGGCTTGTGGTAAGCTGGGATTAGGCCAAGGCGGGTGGCGTACAGCTGTATGCTGGCGCGGCATTTTGAATGGAGAATTGACGTGTTACGTGAATGGGGGAGGCGATGGCCCAGGATCGGCTGGGTAAGCGCTTGTGAAGGGGGAAACGGCACGGAAGGCGTGCACAGGGCAACAGGGGCAACCCACAGCCATAAGCCCTGCTGCGATGAATTAAAAATGCGGCCATTAACGTTTTGTTAACGGCCGCATTTTATTTGGGGAAAAGTGGTCGGGATGAGAGGAGTTGAACCTCCGGCCCCCTGAACCCCATTCAGGTGCGCTACCAGGCTGCGCTACATCCCGACTTGCGAAGAGGGTGTTTACCCCCGGGGCATGTGCTTGTCAACACAAAGTGCAGGAAAAATCCCAATTAGATGGGATTATTCCGCAGATGCTCAATGTACAGCTTCACGCCGCGCTCCAGGGAGTACTGCGGATCGTACCCGAGGAGGGTCTTGGCCTTGGTCACGTCCAGGGTGCCGCGCTTGGGCATGTAGGAGGGCACAGGGCCGTATTCCACGTTCAGGGTGGGAATCTCCTTCTGGATCACGTCCAGCACGTCCTTGAGCGAGCGGGCCTCGCCACGGGTGACGTTGAAGGTCTCGCCCTTGGCGGCGGGGTGCGTGCCCACCAGGAAGATGGCCTGGGCGCAGTCGTCCACGTAGGTGAAGTCCAGGCGCATGCTGCCATCGCCGTCCACCTTGATGGACTCGCCGCTGAGGGCGCGGCTGACGAACTTCTGGATGACGCGCTGGTTGGCGTCGTACGGGCCATACACGGCCGAGGGGCGCACAATGGCGACATCGAGCTTGTAGCAGCGCATGTAGCCGCGGCACACCACCTCGCCCGCCAGCTTGAAGGAGCCGTAAATCTCCTTGGGGCTCTGCGGGGAGTCCTCGGTGATGGGATCGGTGACGAAGTCGCCGTAGGTCATGCTGGAGGAGGTGTACACAAAGCGGCAGGGGTGGTCGAAGTCCCGGATGATTTCCAGGAAGTTCACCGTGCTGCCGAGGATGGACTGGAAGGCGTCCTCGGTGTGCTCAATGGCCATGAAGGCCAGGGGCAGGGCGGCCATGTGGATGATGATGTCCGGCTTGATGCGGTTGAGCACCCGGCGCAGGTGGTCCTTGTTCAGGGTGTCGCCCTGGACGATCTCGACCTTGTCGATGAAGTCGCGCAGGCGCAGCAGCAGGTTGGGCGGCGAGGCGTTGACGTCCGGGATGAGATACTGTTTGAAGGTATCAAAGATATACACTTGGTCGCCGCGGTCGATGAAGAGCTTGGCAACGCGCGATCCGACAAAACCGGCGCCGCCGGTGATGAATACTTTGGCCATGCTATACTCCCTCAAGCGTTCAGGCAGTTTTCAAAGTCAGTGAAGGTCTTTTTCATTTCAAAGTTTTCAATGATGCGCCTGCGACCATTTTCTCCAAGCCTTTTGCGCAACGACTCGTCGCGCATGAGCTCCAGGAGCCGGTCAGCAAAGCAGCGCACATCCTCGGGCCTGCACAGATAGCCCGTTTCGCCATCCATGACAACCTCGGGAATGCTGCTGACGTTCCAGGCCACCACCGGGTGTTCCAGGGTCATGGCCTCCACCTGCACGTAGCAGAAGCCTTCCCACAGCGAGGACAGGGCGAAGATGTCCAGCCCGGCGTGGAAGCTCTTCATGTCGGAGACGAAGCCAAGGAACTCCACCACGTCCGTAACGCCGCGTTGCGCCGCGTAAGCCTTCAGCTCCGCCTCGATTTCGCCTGTGCCAGCGATGAGGATGCGGAAGGGCAGGGGCTGCTCCTTCAAGAGCGCAGCGGCGTCGATGAGCAGTTTTTGGCCTTTTTGTGGGGTCAATCGCCCGGCGTTGCCGATGAGCACCTCGCCCGGCTTGCGCGCCACCATGGGGGCCACGGGGGCCTTGTCGAAGGCCGCCACGTCGAAACCGCAATGCACCAGGTGCACACGGTCCTCGGTGATCATGCCCGCGTTGTGCTTCAGCACGCAGTTCTTGGTTTCCACGGAATTGACGATGAGCTTGGTGATGACCGTGTGGAACAGCATGCGGTTGAGGAAGCTGTTGCGCACGGGAACGGCTATGCCGCGCCTGTAGATGATGTCGCGCACGCCAGCCAGGCGCGCGGCAATGCCGCCGGCCTTCATGTCTGATGGCAGGGCCATGACGATGGCCTGCACGGCGTTTGCGCGGAAAAAGCGCACCAGGCGCAGTAGGGTGAACGGGTTAAGAAAAGACATGTTCCCGATGGGAACGCGCAGCAGGCGGATGCCCTGCTCCTTTTCCAGCCTGTCAGCGAGGACGCTTGTGGCGTTGGCCACCACGCAAACGCTGTAGCCCTTGTCGCGGGCGAGCAGGGCATTCTCGAAATGCCACTTTTCGCCGCCGCCCCAGGCCTTGTTTGAATTAAAAAAACAAAGAGTTTTAGGGAGCATGCACTATCCTTGGTCGTGATTTGCGCAACGCGCGTG
>JAVBYL010000178.1 GCA_030824035.1 Humidesulfovibrio sp. | reverse complement strand
ACGTACCCGGCGGCCTTCAGGATGTTCGGGTCGCTGGTGACGACGATGATGCTGACCTGCTGCTTGGACAGCGCGTTGAGCACGCCGTATACAGCCTGGCAGCCCTCGGAATCCAACCCCTCGGTGGGGTCGTCGAAAATGGCGAGCCGCCCCTGGTTCATCAGCGTGCGGGCCAGGGCCACGCGGCGGCGGATGCCCACGGGGAGCGTGCGGCCGCTGTCCAGAATGTCCATGTCGAGCCCGGAGCGGCTCACATCAAGAAACCGGCGCAAGGAGGCGGCCCGGATGGCCTGATTCAGGCGTTCGGAAACTTCGGGCGCGTCCGCGTCGTGGACTGAGAGCAGAATGTTCTCGCGCAAGGTGGCGTTCAGAAACGTGGGTTCCTGGGGCAGGTACAACACCTGCCTGCGCCACCAGTCCGGGGCGAACTGCCGCAGATCAACGCCATCGGCCAAAATCTGCCCACGGCCCGGTTCCACCAGCCCGGCGGCCAATTTGCAAAAGGTGGTTTTGCCGGAGCCGTTGAAGCCCGTGACAGCCAGCACAGAGCCCGGCTGGAGCTTGAAGGTCAGGGACTCGAACAAGGGGCCGGACGAACCGGGGTAGGCAAAGCCCACGTCGGCAAATTCCAGGCTGCCGGTGTAATTCCGCAGCGCCGTGCCGGATACAGGCTCCAGGGGCAGGGAGTGGAACTCCGCAAGCAGCTTGCCCGCGTCCTCCGCCTTGCGCATGCCCATGTACGACTGCAAAAAAGTGGAGCTGAGCTGCATGGCCTTGGAGGACAAGATGCTGATGCCGATGAGCGCGCCCACGCTCATATCCCCCGCCACGGCCTGCATGGCGCCCACGGTGTACACCAGCACGCGCATGAGCACCGCCACGGACTCCGAGCGCATGCGGCTGCGGGTGCGCAAGGCGTCGCCCACGCCGCGCAGGGCCGCGAGGTCCGCTATCTGCCTGCGCCAGGCCTTGCGCAGGAACTCCACGCCCAGGAAGGCGCGCACGGTATCGGCGCTGGCCACGGCGGAGAGCACGAGGTTGCGGTTGGCCACGCTCACCTCGCGCACCTTTTCGGCGTTCTCCTCCACCTGCCGCACGCTGGAGAGCGTGAACATGGCGCTGAGCGCTATGGCCACCAGGGTCAGCAAGGCCAAAAGTGGGCTGAGCAGGACAATGGCGACCAGGAACAGCGCCAAAAACGGGACGTCCAGGATGTGCGCGATGTTGTCGGGCTCGTACGCGGACTGGATGGTCTGCAGCCCGGTGAGCACCTCCTGGTGCCTGCCAGCGCCGATGCGCTGCAAGCCCGTGAGCTTGGCCCGCGCCAGGGCGTTCAGGGTGCGCTCGCCCAGCTCCCTGTCCGGCTCCACGCTCACAGCCGCGGCGAGCTTGTTGCGCACCTCGCCAAAGCCGAAGCCGAGGGCGGAGGCGATGAGCACGCCGAAGGTCAGGGTGACGAGGGTGCCATCGAACCCGTAGCCGATGTACCGGTTGAGCACCATGATGACATAGACGGGGGAGGCCAGGGACATGAGGTTCGTGAAGAATGAGGCCAGCATGATCTCCCAGGCCAGCCTTGGCCGCAGGGAGAGGCGGCGGAAGAATTCGTTCATCGCACCCCCTTCCTGGCACTGGTCGGAACGCGCGGCATGCTCAAAGGCTTGCGTGACTGCGGGAGCTCGCCCACGGCACAGCGGGGCGCGGGCTCCGGGGAGCGGGTGCTAGTTCTCCACCACATCGGTGGAAATCTGCCCCATCTGGTAGAGGAGTTGATAGCCTGCGGTGATGTTGTCGATTTCCGCGGTGACCTTGGCGCTGGTGGCGGAGATGTAGTCGCGCTCGCCAACGAGGATGTCGAGGAGGTTCACCTCACCGCCCAGGGCCTTCTTCTTCTTGATGAGCTCCAGGAATGACCAGGTGATGTTGGCCTGGTTGCTGTACAGCTCGATGTTCTTGCGCAGGGTGATAAGATCGTTCCAGGCGTTGCGCACCTTCTCCTCAACAGTGCGGCGCCTGTCGAGGATGCTCTTGCGCACGGAGGTGATTTCGCTCTTGGAGGCGCGGATGCTGTCCACATCGCGGAAGCCGGAGAAAAGATTGTACGTCACCTGCAAACCGGCGCGGCCCTCGGTGCGGATGCCGATCTCGCCCTGGTCGTTCTCCTTGCGCACAGCCTCGGCCACGGCCTCCAGCTTGGGGAACATGGTGGACTCCCGCGCGGTGAGGTCGCCCTTGCGCGATTCCAGGGAGTGCTGCAGCTCAACGAGGAACGGGTTGGTGCTCAGCGACTTTTCGATGGCGGAATCCAGGTCCTGCGGCATGGTCTTGTGCGGCTGGCCGGGCAACACCAGGGCGTCGATCTGCCCCTGGGTCAAGTCCACGCCGAAAACGGAGCGGTATGCGTTGCGGGCGTTGGTCAGGGCGCGCTCGGAGTTCACCTTGTGGGCCTGGGCGCCGGCAAGCTGGGCCTTGATCTGCAATTCCTCGTAGGAAAGGCCCACGCCGCGCTCCACCAGGGCTTCCTGCATGCCGGAAAGGGTCTTGATGTTTTCTTCGGAGCGGATGGCGTAGCGCAGCATCTCGCGGGAGCGGATGACGCCGAGGTAGGCCGTGACGCCCTGGATGGTGATTTCCTGGCGCACCTGCTCAAGCCTGGTCTCCGCTTCTTTGCGGGTGCCCTCGGCCTGGGCGATGCTGCCGCCAGCGCCGCCAAAGTCGTACACAAGCTGGTTTGCGCTCAGGGTCTGCACATTGCGGTACTTGCTGGTGCTCTGGGTCGTGTCCTGCTTGTTGATGTCTTCCTTGCCGCCGTCGATCTGGGCGTTCACGCGCGGGAGCCAAAGTCCCTTGGCGCGGTCCAGCATGTGCGTGGAGGCCTTATAGGCGGACTCTGCGGCCTGGATGCGTTCGTGGGTCTTGACGAGATCGGCGATTGCGTCGCTCAGCGTGGTGGCGATGCCCTCTGCGGCGGCAGGCTTGGGAGCAGGTGCGGTGGGCTCCGCCGCCACGGCGCCACAGGGCAGCGCCAGGAGGGTAAATGTGAGGGCGAGGTGTGCAACAGTCTGTTTCCAGTTTTTCATCCTGTCCAACATCCTCATTTCGCTAAATTTAAATGCAAGACCATAAATAAAAAAGACATACTTAAGTTTTAGCTTGAATTTACGTACACTCTCCTGCAAGTATTGGCAAGAACATTCTATGCATAGGGACCGCGAATCCCGCAACGGCAGAGCCCAGGGCCCCTGGCCCAGGAGAG
>JAVBYL010000253.1 GCA_030824035.1 Humidesulfovibrio sp. | reverse complement strand
GAGCGCGCGCCGGTGTTGCAGATGAGCACGATGTCGCGGTCCTTGGGCACCTCGGCCAGGCGGCCGGGCAGCTGGCCCTGGGGGATGTTGTGCCAGATGCCGGGGTGCTTCTCCATGAAGGGCTCGGCGTTGGCCCACTCGCGGCAGTCGATGAGGAAGTGGCTGCCGCCAGCTCCCGTTTCGGAGCCCATTTCGGAGAAAATAGCCCCGAACTCCTCCATGCCGATGCCCTTGTTCTGGCCGGAGAGGATGTTGTCCGCCGCGTTGCCCAGCACGTTGAGGATATCCATGGCCGAGGCGTAGGGCGGGGAGTAGGCCATCTCCAGGTTGCCCAGCACATCCGCCCTGGGGGCGGAGGGCAGCAGCGCGGCCACGGCGTTGACCTTGCCCACCAGGGCGTCGCCCATGACGCTGACGCCCTGCATGCCCAGAATGCGCCGGGTGGAACGCTCCACCACCAGCTCCAGCGACATGAGCCCCTTGTCGGGGTAGAAGTGCGCGCGGTCCAGCTGGCTCACGTGCACGTTGATGGCGTCGAACCCGGCGGCCTTGGCCGCGGGCAGGGAAAGGCCGGTGCCCGCCGCGCCCACGTCGAAGAGTTTGACGCACCAGGAGCCCACGGCGCCCTCGAAGCGGCTGGCGCCATCGGCCAGGTTGGTGCCCCGGGCCAGGTTGGTGCCGATGACCCGGCCCTGGCGGTTGGCCATGGAGCCGAGCGGCAGGTAGATGGGCTTGCCGGTGATGAGGTTGGGCACCTCCACGCAGTCGCCACCGGCGAAAATGTCCGGGTCGGAGGTGCGCATGGCGGCGTCCACCACGATGCCGCCGCGCGGCGAAACCTCAAGCCCCGCCGCCTTGGCCAGCTCGGAGTTGGGGGTAACGCCCACGCTCATGATGACCAGTTCGGCGTCCAGGGTGTCGGTGCCGTCCTTGCCCTTCACCGTCACGCGCTCGGCCTTGCCGTCGCCTTCAATGGACGTGACCTGCGCGCCCAGGCGGAAGGTGACGCCTTTCTCCTCCATGTGCGTTTGCGCCATGCGCGCCAGCCCGCTGCCGATGACGTTCGGCAGGATCTGGTCGGCGTATTCCACCACCGTGGTCTCTATGCCCCACATGTCGGCCAGGGCCACGGCCATTTCCAGGCCGATGAAGCCCGCGCCGATGACCACGGCGCTGCCCACGGCCCCGCCGGAGAGCATGCCGCGCACGGCCTCGGCCGCGTCCAGGGTGGTCACGGTGTGCACGCCGGGCAGGTCCACGCCCGGAATGGGCAGGCGGCGGGGGCTGGAGCCGGTGGCGATGACCAGCTTGTCGTAGGCGACGGTTTCCTCCTTGCCGGTGGGCAGGTGGCGCACGCGCACGGTCTTGGCCGCGCGGTCGATGCCGAGGACCTCGGTTTGCGGGAACACGTCCACGTCCTTGGTGTCGCGAAAGAATTTGGCGTCGCGCGTCATGTGGAAGGCGGTGTTCTGGAGCTCCTTGGCGTCGCTCACATCACCGGAAACATAGTAGGGAATGCCGCAGCCGCCGTAGGATATGCGGCTGTCGCGGTCGAACATGGTGACGCGGGACTGGCGCTCAAGGCGCTTGAAGCGGCAGGCGGCCTTGGGGCCCAGGGCCACGCCTCCGATGATGACGACATGTTGGCTCATGACTGCTCCCTGCTGGCGGAATCAGGCCTTGCGGGCCTTGTAGGTGTTGATGATTTCGGCCACGCGCCCGGCGATGTAGTCGGTGACGGCCTGGGCCTGCTCCTCGGAGAAGCGTTTCACGCTCTTGCTCAGCTCCTCCACCGCGTCTTCCGTCAGGCCGGAGGTTTTCTCGATGAGGAAGCTCTCGGCGCAGGCCTCCGGCCCCAAAAAGCCGCCGCAAGCGCCCACCATGCCCAGCATCTCGCCGTCCACAACCACGGGGACGCAGGTCACCAGCATGCCGGCGTCGCACTCGGTGAGCGCGGGCTGGCCGCCCGCCACCTCGGCGCGCATCACCTGGTTGACCACGGAGCAGATGGTGGAGGCCGCCGTGGCGGACTGGCGCAGGGCGGGGCAGAGCGCATTGCCCCAGTTGTGCGCGCCGGTAAAGGTGGCGCCCTGGGTGTCGTAGGCGTGGGCACTGAGGCCGAAGCGCTGGTGGATCTCGCGCTCAAGCTCGGCCCAGCCCTCCTTGGGCAAAATGTCGGTGATGTGCATGAAAAAACCTCGCATGGCTGGCGCTAGGAATCAAGCTCCCAGGGAGCCACGGCATTTTTCGCACAACTGCCACGGCGCGTCAAATATATCCTCCGTTTTGGAGGATAACGTCGCGATTCGACAAGGCATTGAAGTGATGAGCAATGTTTTTTTGAGAAAATGACCCTTGCCTGTTGACTTCATAACAGGAGGGATTACTATTTGACTCATGACACAAGGAGGAACTATGGGCAGCCTGCGCGACTATCGTGACTTGGAAATCGACTGGAGCATGACCCCCTGGGACGCCGTGACCCTGTACCTGGAGTGGGGCAACAACTCCTGGCACGCACAGCACCAGCCCGTTCGCTCCAAGGCCGACTTCAGCAACTATTTTGTTGTGTACACCTGGGACAAGACGCCGAAGGCCATCCTGGTGCGCCGCAATTCCGAGGAAGCCAGGGAGCTGGTGAACCTGGAGCTGCCGGAAGAGATTGGGAGGAAGTTTCTGGAGTCCGTTGGCGGGCTCAAGGGCGTGTACCCCCCCAACGAGGAAGTGCGCCAGTGGCTGGAGACCCAACTGAAGGGACAGGCCCCGCAGTAAGAGGTCGGCACAGGGCCATGGCAGGTTGGCCCCAGGTTTCCATATCTCTCTGTTTTCGCGGATTTTAGAAGAACTTTTTTCGATCTCTCTGCCGCCCGACCATTTGCATGTGTTGAAGACGTTTCGTTTCGAACTCCTCTCCACCCCACTCCTTTCCCACTTCCAGTCCCCCTTTGACCATCGGGCCGGCGCAAGCCGGCCCCTTGCGTTCCCGCGCCCGGCTGCGCGGGCCCCGGCCCCGGCGCACGGTTGCCAGCGCGCCCCCGGCGGGGTACACCCCGGCCATGAAAGCGCGCCCCAACAACACCTTTTTGTCCCTGACTCCTGCGAAGCCGCTCCTGCTTGCCCTGGCGCTGTTCGCCCTGACCCCCTTGGCCCTCGGCGGCTGCGCCTCCATGCCGCGCATGCTGGGCGGCGGCAACGGCGATGTGCTGCTGAATGTGGACGGCGAGCAGAAGCACGAGACGAGCGTTCCCCACGGCCAGACCCTGAC
>JAVBYL010000017.1 GCA_030824035.1 Humidesulfovibrio sp. | reverse complement strand
CGGCGCGAGTGCCGGATGAGCCAGGGCAGCTTGGACAGGTCGTCGGACATGAGGGCCACGTCGGCGGTCTCTATGGCCACATCCGTGCCGATGGCCCCCATGGCTATGCCGAGATGCGAGGCCGCAAGCGCGGGAGCGTCGTTGATGCCGTCTCCGACCATGGCGACACGCTTGCCGGACTGGACAAGCTCCTCCACTGCCCGCGTCTTGTCCTCGGGCAGTAGGTCCGCCCGGAACTCGGTGACGCCAGTCTCCTCCGCGATCCGTTGCGCGGTCCTGGCGTTGTCTCCGCTGAGCATGACGATGGTCCCGACTCCCAAGGCTTTGAGTTCGGCCAAGGCCGTCTTGGACTGGGGCCGGACCCTGTCCTCAAGCAGCAGGCTGCCCAGCACCTTGTTCCTGTCCCACACCAGGATCGACGTCCCGGCAGAGCGCTCGTGGCGAGCCAGGACCAGGGCCAGTTCCTGGGGCTGGAGGACAGAGCCGAATTCGCGCAGGAACTTCCGATTGCCGATGAAGTAGTCCTGCCCCTGGATGCGGCCCTGTGCGCCAAGGCCGAGTCGGGCCTGGGCCTCTTCCACCTGCACGGGGGCAGCTCCCTGATTCGCTGCGTGCCGCACGATGGCCTGGGCCAAAGGGTGGCTGCTGCGCGACTCCAGGGCGGCGGCAATGCCTAGCAGCGTGGCCTCCGGGGTGCCGTTCAATGCATCCACCGCCGTCACCGTGGGCCTGCCGTGGGTCAGCGTGCCGGTCTTGTCCAAGGCAATGGCGGTCAGGGTGGCGGGAACCTCCAGGAACACGCCGCCCTTGACGAGCACGCCGTGGCGCGCAGCCGAGGCCAGTCCGGCGACGATGCTCACGGGGGTGGAGATGACCAGGGCGCAGGGGCATGAGATGACCAGGATCACCAGGGCCTCGTAGAGCCAACGGCTCCATTCCCCGCCGAAGAAGAGGGGCGGAACAACGGCGAACAGGGCGGCGACACCGAGCATAACCGGGGTGTAGAAGGCCGCGAACTTTTCCACCCACTGAGCGGTCCTGGCGCGCTTTGACTGGGCCAACTCCACCATGCGCATGATCCTGGCCAGAGTGGATTCGGAGGCCGGTTTCGTGGTCTCTATCTCAAGCGCCCCTTCGGCGTTGATGGTCCCGGCAAAGACCACGTCGCCCGGCTCCTTTCCCACAGGCATGGACTCGCCGGTTATGGGGGACTGGTCCACGGCGGAAACGCCGGAGCGCACCACCCCGTCAAGAGGGACGCGGTCGCCAGGCCGCACAAGCACCCGCGCACCCAGCGGCACGTCCTCCACGCGCGTCTCAACTGGAGCAGGAGAGAACGGCGTGAGCACCAGCGCCTTGTCCGGGGCCAGGCTCATGAGGGCGTGGATGGCGTTGCTCGCCCGCCCCACGCTCCAGGCTTCCAACTGGTTTGCCAGGGCGAAGAGAAAGCCCACCGAGGCTGCCTCAGAAAAGTCTCCAAGGGCCACGGCCCCCGTCGCAGCAATAACCATCAACAGGTTCATGTCCGGGCGCAGGGACCGGAGAGCATGGACAGCCTTGGGCAGCACGTGCCACACTCCGGCCAGCGCCGCTACGATCCAGAGCGCCTTGGCTGCCAGCGGAGCGGATGCGCTCTCCCTGAACGCGGCCAGGAAAGAGCCATGCTCGGCCATCATCAGCAGGAGGCCCGCAGCCCACATCAGGCCACTGGCCGCGCACAACGCCTCGCGACCCCGGCGCTGCCAGAGGCTGGACTTCGAGGTGGAACAGCTTCCGCCGCAGCAGGCGCAGCCAGCCAGGGGAGCCATGAAGCGCTCCGCTTTCATTCCTGTCCGGGTAATGGCCTCGATGATCTGCTCCGGGCTTACCATCAAATCCGAAAGATCGACGTGCAGCTTGCGTTGCAGCAGGTCGAAGGTGAGCCGGGATTCCTGTCCCACCAGAGGGGTGAGCGCACGCGTGAGCACGGCCACCTCCTCGGAGCAGTCCATTTCCCTGATGATAAACGTCGTGGCCATGTGTTGCTCCAGTATATGTATCAACGAGGTGCAAACAAGGGGCATTCATGTGAATAGATGCTCATACTTTCACATGTCGCGGTCGATGTCAATTTCGCACGGCTGGCCCTGTGGCAACCAACGAGGTCTCCGACCAGGGGGGCAGCGGGCACGCAGCTCTTGCTGATTGTGCTACTGGAGCAATGTCTGCCACCTTCCCATGGGTAGTTCAGTGCGTGCCGCGCGCTGGTGAGAGAAGAAGGTCCATGGCCCGGTCGGCAGTAATCTTTTCGTCCAGGGCGATCACCTCGAAGCGGACGTCCGCCTCGCTCTTTGCATGCGCCTGGGGCTGACGCTTCGGGATGTTCTCCAGCCTCACGACATGCACGGACTTCCCTTTTGTGTACGGGCGTAGCCAGGCGGTGGCCCCGCCAGCGGCAAGCTTGCCCCGGTTTCCCTGGCCGAGGCCGCCACCCAGCAGCACATCAAAGGCCGGAGCGATGCTGAAGCGGTCCAGGAAGACCTGTTCCGCCTCGGCCCCCCAGGGGCTGACCCCGATGACGACATCCACCTTGGGCCTGAGCCTGAGAGCCTCTGCTTGAACGTCTCCCATGCCCTTGTCCGAGGGCCTTTCGCCAGGCTTCTCTTGCTCCGGGAAAAACACCAGGCCAATGCTCAGGCCCTGGCGGTTGAGCGTCCGGGTCGCCACCTTCCCTGGCGTCATGGCCCAAGGAGCCAGAGACTTTGGCAGGGTGCCGCCAAGAACGGCCACATCGCCCGGCGTGAGCATCAGGGCATCATACCCCAAGGCCGCGAAGGCTTCTCCGATGACCTTGGGGGCCTTGGCCGCCGGGGATTTCCCTTCTTCGATATCCAGCAGTTCGTACGGCCCCGCAATGAGCAACCGGACTGTGCCTTCTCCCGGCACGGTTCTTCTTGAGTCGATGAGAGCGGCCCGCCGGGCCAGCCCACCCATGAGCTTGCCCCCTCAGGCGGGACAGGGTTCATAGTATCCGTAGGTGTTGCCGGTGTAGTAAATCTCCAAGGTCTGCCCGGCATTGGCCGTGCCGGGCAGGATGGCGAGGAGCGCCAAGAGTGTGAGCAGGCCCCGTGTCATCTGACTCCCCCGATGGTTATTTCATGTCCGCGAGTTCTTTTTCGATCTCTTGGAGAAGCTCCGGGTCGTCGGCCGTCGCGGCCTTGGCCTGCTGGAGATGCTTCTTCGCCAGGTCCATCTTCTTCAACCCATGCTTGTTGATCAGGCCGAGATAGAAGTGAGCG
>JAVBYL010000343.1 GCA_030824035.1 Humidesulfovibrio sp. | reverse complement strand
AACGCCGGGGCTTACGATGCCGCCAGCACCTGGGCAGCGGCCCTGGCCTATGCGCTCCAGCTCTACCTGGACTTCTCCGGCTACTCGGACATGGCCATCGGCGCGGGCCGGATGCTGGGTGTGCGCCTGCCGGAGAACTTCCGCTTCCCCTACGCGGCGCGCAACCCGGCGGACTTCTGGCGGCGCTGGCACCTCAGCCTGTCCTCGTGGATCCGCGACTTCCTGTACATCCCGCTGGGCGGCAACAGGCTGGGCGAGGGGCGCACGCTGGCGAACCTCATGGTCACCATGGTGCTCTGCGGCATCTGGCACGGCGTGGGCTGGACCTTCGTCATCTGGGGCGCGGCGCACGGGCTGGGCCTGTGCCTCCACCGGCTGTGGCGTGGCTGGCGCGGGCGGCGTGGCGCGGCCTCCACCTCCGGCCTGCTGGCCTGGGCTGCGTGTACGAGCTTCACGGCGCTGTGCTGGGTTCCCTTCCGGGCGCAGGGGCTGGAGCATCTGGGGCGCATCGCCCGGGCGCTTTTTGGCGACGGCGGCCCGGTGCACTGGGTCCATCCATTCGTGTGGTTTGCTTTTGCGCTCACCGCTCTGGCGCACCTGCTGCACGCGCGCGGGGCCGAGGACCGTCTGCTGCTGCTGCCCCAGGATGGCCGCGCACCGTGGTATGCACCCGCTGTGTTGCTTTCATTGGTGTGGCTGTCGGTGCTCTTTGCGGCAGAGGGCTTCCAGCCGTTCCTGTACGCGCGGTTTTAGGCAGGCGGTGCGGTGCTCCCTTCCCCAGAACTGACTTTTCCCGCCTTAGCCAGCAGCGCACCACCCACAGCCGCGGCCAACGCCAGCAGGATGGCGTCCGCTGGCAGCAGATAGCGCAAAGAATAACCGCCCACTAGCCAGTTCACCCCGTAGCTCAAAAACGAATGCAGGCTGGCCAGGGCATACAGCAGAGCCGGACGGCTCCCCACTTGCAGGGAGAGCCCGAGTGCCAACGCGCCCGAGAGGCCAAGTAGTGCGTAATAAAAGGGCTGGCCATCGTAAAATTTACGGGACAGAAAAGCCGCGTAGCGACTTGGCATATGGGCAAGCAGCCGCAGTCCAAGCGAGGAGGACCACCGCTCTGTGGCCGCCACGGAAAGAGCAGCACTATTCTGCATGGGCAATGCTTCTACCACTGCGCCATAAACCAACGGCACTAAATTCGGCATCACCTCTTCAAAGTGCGCTCGACTCATGCCCCAATGCTGGCGCGTATAGTGTGCTGCCTCGGCTCGCAGGAGCGCCGCCTGAAAAATGCGGCGAGAGAGAGCATCCTCAAACGCCTGAGCATCCTCCGGGATGGCTACGTACACGAGGCTGGCCAAGAGGTGCACGCCCCCAGTGGAAGCCGTCGTAAACCCCCCGTTCCGCTGGACGTTGTCCAAGCCGCGCAGGCCGGTGGCCCCGGCCAAACACACCGTAAGCAACACGAGACTGGCCACACTGAAGCGATCACGCTGGGTCACAAGGCGGACCAGGAGGCACAGCCCCAGAAAAACGGGGAGGTACACCAGTTGTGGCCGCAGGAGCAGGCACACCCCACACAGCACTGGCAACGGCCACGGTCGGCGCGAGCTAGGCTGCAGCACTTCTTCCGAAAATAGCATCCAGAACAGGATGAGCAGCACGTAGCCCAGGGGCTCCGTCAAAATCGCCGAGGCGAACTTAAGCCCCGGCAGCGCCAACATGAGGAACAGCCCGTGCCGCCAAAGTGGCCCCAGACTGAGTGCCCGCGTCAGTCGGACGGCAAATAATGCGGAGACAACCACAAGCAGCAAGGCTTGGACCCGTGCCACCCAGACAAGCGCGTGCTCTGCGCCAAGCAGTGCGCAAAAGACATCAAGGATGTAGGGATAGAGCGGTGCGCGCAGTGGCGAGTGCGCCAAATAGGTGCTTGTGTCCGGGTGCACGGCTGGAGGCTGGCTCAGCAGAGCAACAACGCATGCCAACGAACACGACCACGCCAGCGCCCCACGCCAATTGATCCTTTGCTTGCCGAACAATCATGCCCCCCGGTGCTGTGCAGAGTATCCATCGATCGGGTTCTCCAGGACCGACGAACCCATCATGACGTTGAGCCCGCATCCAAATCCTGCTATGGTACAATTAGGATGGGTAGGGCAACGGCACTCCCATACAACTATATTGCGGGGATGACTATATGGCCCACCCCACCACGTCAAACATACAGAGTGCTTGATGTTCCATGGCCAAAATTACACTAGGCACCGTTTAACACAGCCACAACGCACGATGAACAAAACTATCGGCATCCTGCTTCAGGCCCTCCTCGCCGGAGTCTGCCTTTATTACGTACTGAGCAATTTGGATGTGGGACGCCTAGGCACGGCCCTGGCTGGTATACCCCTTTGGCTTTCCTGGGGCGCGCTCATCTGGGCCGCGGCGAACCAAGTTTTTGCGGGGCAAAGGCTGCGGAGCCTCCTCCCACGACTTCCCCTCAGGCAGGCCTTCCAAGCCGAAGCCATGGCCGCCGGGGTCAGCAACATCTTCCCTGCCAAATTGGGGGAAGTGGCGAAGGTCATCTACCTTTCCCGTCGGCTACCAGACGGCATGTGCGAAGCCATGGACGCAGTCTTCTGGTGCCGCTTTTTTGATGTGAACATTCTAATGTTGCTGGGCCTTGCCGCGGGCACCCAGCTGAGCTTGCTGCCCGTGGTATACTCCCTGGCCTTCGTCATGGGCGGGGTCTGGTTTGGGCTGCTGCTTTTCCGCTTCTGGCCGGGGCTAACGCCCCTTGCCCTGCGGCTGATACCCGCCGTTGCCGCATTGGCCGCCTTGCGCCAGCTGATCGCCCAGGTTCCACAACGCCTTTCCCTGGGCTTTGTGGTGGGGCTGGGGCTCCGCACCGCGCTTCTCTGGGGCATGGAAATCCTGCTGCACGGCGTGGTGCTCAGCGTACTCTTTTCGGGTGGGCCAAGCTTCAGCCAAATCCTCACCGTCACAAGCGCCGGCCTGCTCGGACTGGTTGCACCGGGGGTGCCCGGCTCTGTTGGCGTCTATGAGGCCGCCATCGTATTCACCCTCGGAGCATACGGCTACGATAAGGATACGGCGCTGGCAGCGGCAATATTCCTGCATCTGGCACAAGCTTTTTTGTGCACAACCATCGGCCTGTGGGTTTTTTTCTGCGAGGGCTTAAGCTTGGGATCACTGTTGCGCGGCAAGCAGACGCAACCAGCCCCTCCCTCCACTCAGCCCCAATCACCCCACCCATAGGACGCAAAAAA
>JAVBYL010000071.1 GCA_030824035.1 Humidesulfovibrio sp. | reverse complement strand
GCCGCCGCCCGTGGGCTTGCGCCCGTGCTGCCGCGCCCGGCGCTGTGCACGGACAACGCGGCCATGATCGCCCATGCTGGCTGGCTGGCCCTGCGCGAGGGCTGGAGGCACGGGCTCGACCTGGAGAGCATTCCGCGCGGCCGCCCGGTGCCGGTGGACTGGACCCGCGAGGAGCCTTGATGCGCATGCGTTGCGAGGCTTTGTGCGGCGCACCCGCTTTGGGGATGCTCCTTGACAGAAATGCGGCCCGGCACTAAGTTTGCTGAATAGGCGAATCGCCCCGAGGGGCTGGCCTGGGCCAGTCGAAGGGCATAAAGAAAATAACGATGTTCACAAAGGAGCGCATATGGCCATTCAGGTGACTGACGGCAATTTCGACCAGGAAGTCCTCAAGAGCAGCATCCCCGTTCTCGTCGATTTCTGGGCTCCCTGGTGCGGTCCCTGCCGGGCCATGGGCCCCATCATCGACGAGCTGGCCGGTGAGTTCGACGGCAAGGTCAAGATCTGCAAAATGAACGTGGACGAGAACTCCGCCAGCCCGAGCAAATTCGGCATCCGCGCCATCCCCACCCTGATCCTGTTCAAGGACGGCGAAGTGGTCGACCAGACCACCGGTGCGGTTTCCAAGAGCAGCATCAAGGACATGATCGCCAAAAAGGCGCTGTAGAACATGAAGACTTACGACGCCGTCGTCATCGGGGGAGGGCCGGCTGGTCTCACGGCCGCCCTGTACCTGGTCCGGGCCGGGGTGCGCACCCTGCTGGTGGAGAAGCTCTCCCCCGGCGGCCAGGTGCTCATGACCGAGGAGATCGAGAACTACCCCGGGTTCCCCAAGGGCATCAAAGGGTATGAGATGGTGGACCTTTTTGTGGAACACCTCTCGTCCTACCAGCTCGACCGCATCTCCGACGAGGTGCGCACCATAGCCCACGAGGACGGCGTCTACCGGCTCAGCATCGCCGACGAGGTGGTGGAGGCCAAATCGGTCATCCTGGCCAGCGGCGCCCGCTACAAGCGCGTGGGCACCCCGGGCGAGGAGCTGTTCACCGGCCGTGGGGTTTCCTACTGCGCCCTGTGCGACGGCAACTTCTTCAAGGGCAAAACCGTGGCCGTCATCGGCGGCGGCAACTCCGCCCTGGAGGAATCCCTGTACCTAAGCCGCCTGGTGGAGAAGCTCTACCTCATCCACCGCCGCGACGAATTCCGCGGGGCCAAGTGCTACCAGGACAAGTGCACCACCCACCCCAAAATCCAGGTCGTGCGCTCCACGGTTGTGGATGAGATCGTCGGCGACCCCTTCAAGGGCGTCACCGGGGTGAAGCTGAGCAACAAGAAGACCGGCGAGAAGAGCGAGCTCGCCGTCGATGGCGTGTTTGTCTTTGTCGGGTTCGAACCTGTGGCTTCCTTTGTGCCAGCGGGGCTGGCGTGCGACAAGTCCGGTTTTGTCATCACCGACTGTGAAATGTGCACGAACCTGCCGGGGTTCTTCGCCGCTGGCGATGTGCGCAGCAAAAACTGTCGCCAGGTGGCCACGGCCGTGGGCGATGGCGCCACTGCCGCCACTGCCGCCTACGCGTACCTGGAACATCTTCATGCCTAAACGCATCCTCGCGGCATTGCTTCTGCTGTGCCTTCCGGTTCTCGCCTCGTGCGGGCTCATCGACTATTATTTTTTGCCCCCCCCCGACGACACGGCCCAGGAGCTCTTTGAGGGCGGCATGGACCAGATGAAGGAGAAGAACTACGGCCAGGCTGCGGAATATTTTCTGAAGCTCAAGGACCGTTATCCCTTCAGCCCGCTGACGCCCAAGGCGGAGGTCGCCCTCGGCGACGCGTATTTCCTGGACCTGAAGTACCCCGAGGCGGTGGAGGCCTATAAGGAATTCGAGACGCTGCACCCCAGCAGCCCGAACATCCCCTACGTCCTCTTTCAGCTCGGACTCAGCAATTTCAACCAGTTCCGCACCATCGACCTGCGCCAGGACAACGTGAAGGAGGCCCTCGAGATCTTCTACCGACTCGAAGAAGCCTTCCCGAATTCCGAATACTCCAAGCCCTGCAAGGAATACATTTACAAGTGCCGCAAGATTCTTGCCGAGCACGAGATCTTCGTGGCGGATTTCTTCTGGCGCACGGACAAGTTCGGCGCGGCCTGGCACCGCTACCTCTTTGTGCTGGAGAATTATGGGGATGTTGTTGAATACAAGGATTACCTGCGCAAGCGTGCCGAGTACTCCTACTATGAATACCAGAAGACGCTCTCCGAAGAGGAACGCGAAAAGATCCAGTGGACCTGGAAGCGTCTGACCAAATGGCTCTAGCCGCCCAGGGCGCGCAAGGCGGTTGATTATGGATGCGGAGGAGACTGCGGCGGGCCAAGACTCGTGGAGACTGCCCGACTGGCTTGAGGACCGGCTGCTGCCGGACTCCCGCTTCGCCAAGGCCTATGGGCGGTTTGGCGATGACTCCCGCGCGCTGCTGAAGCGCACCATCGCCGCCCACTACGCTCTCCACGCGCCGAGCCAGTCCCGCAGCGAATCATCCGTCGTTACCCTGCGCAGCGGCCTGCTCCAGCAGCGGGCCACGCGCCCGGCTGACTACGCCATCCTGCTGCTGGACGGCCCCCTCGACGCCCCTGCGCTGGCCTTGGCCGCGCTCATGCCGCTGTTGACCTCCGGCATCAACGAAGTGCTGGTGGTACGCCTGGGTTCGGCGGCGTCGATTCCGGACAGCCTGCTCACCGCCTGCGAATTGGCCGGGCAGGAGCGGTTTGCCGCACTTGGCCCCGCGCAGGTGGAGCGCCTCCTTGTCGATTGCTCCCATGGGGGCGCGGACGGCGTTTTGCTGTACGCCGCCACGGACGCCGTGCGGCGCGTGTTGGACCGCCCGGCCCTGCGGCGCTTGCTGTTTTCCGGTTCCGCGCGGGGGGCCGTGCGGGCTGTGCCCCTTGCTCCGCCAGCATCCGTCGGCCTCTGGCGCGACGGCTCCGGCCAGTTCCCAGCGGAACCTTTGGCCCTGCTGTATGCTGGGCTGCCCATTGCAGCGGCGGGGCAAGCGCCTGGAACGCGTTCCGCCAAGGTGGATGTGGCAAAAGCCGATGCCGCCTGGAGCGCCTTTGCCGCCCAAGGGCATGAGGTGCTGCTTGTGCCGGACGGACGCCTTGACGCCGCGTTGAACACCACCGCCCGCGTCGTGGTCGCCGAGAGCCAGCTTGGCCTCTGGCACTGGCCGGGCCTTACCCCCAACCTTTTCATGCAGTCCACTGTGGCCTTCTCCTCCGCGCGCTGATCGC
>JAVBYL010000131.1 GCA_030824035.1 Humidesulfovibrio sp. | reverse complement strand
GGGGTAACCAAGGGCGAGGAGTTCCTGTTCGGCAGCGTTTCGAGCAAGCTGGTGCACAATGCCAAGGACTGCGCCGTGTGGGTTGTGCAATAGCGGAGCAATTCCTGGCGCGCTGGCATGTTGCGGCTTGCAATTGCATGCTGCCATGCTACAGTTGGATATCTAGCCCGCTTTGACCAGGAGGAGTCATGCGCCGCCTCATCCTTGCCCTCTTCCTTGGCCTCCTTCTTGGCCTACCCAGGATCTTCATTCTTTGCGTGCCCGCTGTGGCCGCCCCCCCGGACACCGCCTGGAACAACGGCGAGGCGCGCCACGCCCTGGTCATCGGCAACGGCGCGTACAAGGCCGCACCGCTCAAGAACCCCGCCAAGGACGCCCGCGACATGGCCGCCCTGCTCGGCACGCTTGGGTTCACCGTCACCCTCAAGGTGGATGCGGGGCAGAAGGAGATGGAGGAGGCCGTGCGCGACTTTGGCCAATCCCTGCGCAAGGGCGGGGTGGGCCTGTTCTACTTTGCCGGGCACGGCGTGCAGGTGCAGGGCAGCAACTACCTTGTGCCGGTGGACGCCAAGATCCAGTCCGAGAGCGATGTGCGCTTTGAGTGCGTGGATGCCGGGCGCGTGCTGGGCAAGATGGAGGACGCGGGCAACAGCCTGAACATCGTGGTGCTGGATGCCTGCCGCAACAATCCCTTCAGCCGGGGCTTCCGCAGCGCGGACCGTGGCCTTGCCGAGATGCGCGCGCCCACGGGCTCGCTCATCGCCTATGCCACGGCCCCGGGCTCCGTCGCCAGCGACGGCACCGGCGAAAACGGCATTTACACCAAGCACCTGCTGAAGAACATGCGCGTGTCCGGCCTGCCCATCACCGATGTATTCATGCGCGTGCGCATGGGCGTGGTGGCGGAGACGGGCAAGAAACAGGTTCCCTGGGAGTCCAGCAGCCTCACGGGCTATTTTTACCTTTCCGGCGCGGGGAGCCAGGCAGAGGGCCTGCCGCAGCCGCCCACAGCGACAACGGCGGCAACGTCGACAACGGCGTTCACACCGTCACCAGCGCCAACCCCGGCAAAGCCAGCCCCCGTGGACCTCAAGGCCGAGAAGCGGCGCATGGTCGAGGAGGCCGCGCGGCTGAAGCGGGAGAAGGAGGAACTAGCGCAGCTGCAGGCCATACAGACCGAAAAGGCGCGCCTGGACGCGGAGCGCCAGCGCCTGGAGCAGGCCAAGCTGCTGGCCATGGCGCCCCGGCCGCAGCAGCCGCCCGCCGCGCAGCCCAGCCCCAAGCCCACCGGGAAGTCCAGCGCCGCAGCAAACGCGCCCTATTTTTCCATGCTGGCCCGCCACGGCGTGAGCGATGCCCAGCGCTACTTTGAAACCGCGCTGCAAACCCGCCCGGACGACGCCGACGCCCGCGCCGGGCTGGCCATAGCCCTGCTGCTGAACAAGCGCGACGCCGACGCCAAGTACCACGTGCGCCGCGTGGAGGAATCCGGCCAGAATACGCCGGGAACCCGCGTGGCCCGCGGCTTTATGCTCGGGGTGGAAGGCCAGCTGGCCGACAGCTCGTACCAGCTCAACCGGGCGCTGGAGGAAGGCGCGGACAAGGCCCTGGTGCAACTGGCCATGGCCACAGCCGCAGCAAAGAAGAACGAGATGGACCAGGCCAAGAAGGCCATGGAGGAGTACCGCAGCCTGGTGCCGCCCATGGACGAGAACGACTACGCCAAGGAGCTGGCCCGCAAGGTGGACCTGGTGGGGCGGCTGGTGGGCACGTTCTACTGGACCCAGGCCAACAAGGCCATCACGGCCTATTCCTCCACCGTCACCTTCACCCTGAACGACACAACCCTGGCGGGCACAGCGGGCGGCTACGGCCAGGGGACCATCAGCAACATCGTGGTGGCGGGCAAGACGCTCACCTTCCGCTACTCGTACAGCATGGGCATCTTCGGCACCTCGTACTACGACCTCACGGCGGACCTCTCCGGCGACCTGGACTCCATCCCCATCACCGCGCGGGACTCCACCTTCGGCCAAACCTGGCAGGGCTACCTGCTGCGGCAGGGCAGCCTGGCCCAGAGCATGGCGTATCACGCCAATCCGGCGGATTGCTTCATCGCCACAGCTGCCTACGGCGAGCCCTGGGACAAGGAAGTGGCCACCCTGCGCCGCTTCCGCGACACGGTGCTGGCCCGCACGGACTGGGGGCGCAACTTCGTGACCGCTTACTACCACTTCGGCCCGCCTTGGGCCGAGGCCATCCGCGAGCGGCCCTGGGCCCGCATGGCTGTGCGCGGGGCGCTGGCTCCGGTGGTGGTGCTGGCCGGAGTGTCCATGGGCGAGGGCCAGGGCGCGCTGTGGCTGGCCGTTGCCCTGCTGGGTGGTGCGGGCGTGGCCCTTGCCCTGCGGCGCTGGCGCAAGGCAACCGGTTAGGGCGTTCGCACCGCTCCTTCGCGCGCGTCATCCATAGCCCACAACAGCGCAAGGCCGCTTAAGGAGCCCATCTCCATAAGCGGCCTTGGCCAAAGGGTATGTTTTCTTGCGAGCAAGAGGAACTCTCGTGCCTGTCTTATCGGCGTGCCTGGCGGGCGCTTTAGGCCCGGGGGGGAAACTACTTCACCGTCGGCGCGGCCACGGGCTTGCGGAGGAAGGACAGCCTGCTGACGATGCCCGTGCTGCGCTTGTAGGTGATGAGCACGTTGTAGTTGGCGGCGGGGCCGTAGATGAGCTTCTCCTCGGCCACCTCGTACATTTTGACGAAGAGCGAGAAGATCTCCGTCAGGATGCCCCGGTCGGGCTCCGGCTCGGCCTGAATCTCCACCTTGCCGCCGAACTTTTCCACCTTGCTGAGCCACTTGTCCATGCGCTCCGGGATTCCGTTCAGGGTGATGACGGCGGGAAACACCACATCCACCCTGGGTTGGCCAGCCCCAAGGGAGGCCGAAAGCTTGCGGTCGAAGCTGAAGGAATCAAGGAACTGCACCTCCCCAAGCACGGCGGCTCCCTCGGCGGGATTTTGCGCCGCGCACCCAGCCACAAGCAGCAGGACCAAGCCCGCCGCGCAAGCAAAGGCAAGCACTCTTGCACGCACTGCCATAACGCCCCCCCTTGTCACACTATATTCCGGCATTATACGTATAGATTGGCGTCCTTGTCCTGTCAATGGATTCCCCTGCTCCGGCGCGGCTTTCCGGCCGTGGCCCCACGGCGGGCGGGGAACCACCCGCCCTTGCCTCTTGCCTGTGCGGTGCTTATGGCGTACATCTCTTTCGTTTCAACGCCCGGCGTTATTTTCAACTCTCA
>JAVBYL010000266.1 GCA_030824035.1 Humidesulfovibrio sp. | reverse complement strand
GGGGCCTCGGCCTCAAGCGCCTTCAGCCACAGGCCGTGGTGGTGGCGGGCGTAGTCCTCCGGCACGTGGCCGGTGAACATGCTGCGGAAGCCGGGCTTCTCCTCCGGGGAGATGGCCGCCATGTAGATGTGCACAAGCAGCCCGGCGAACACCAGGCCCACGGCCAGGTAGTGCAGGGTCACGGCCCAGCCGATGAGCACCGTGGCCGAGGCCGGGAGCATCTTGTCGGAGAGCAGCAGCATGGCGCCGGAGAGCACGATGACCACCCCGCCCACCACGGAGGCCTGGGCAAAGGCCTTCTGGCCCATGTTGTAGTACCCCTGGGGCGGCAGCTCGCCGCCGACTCCGATGGTCATGCGGCCCATCTTGCGGATCATCCAGGTGATGTCGCCGGGGCGCACGCTGAAGATCTCCTTCAAAAAGAACAGCGCGCCGCGTCCGTTGACCAGCAGGTACGCCGCCATGCCCAGCACCCAGAGCACGCCCGCCA
Source organism: Humidesulfovibrio sp. (assembly GCA_030824035.1). Classification (GTDB taxonomy): domain Bacteria; phylum Desulfobacterota; class Desulfovibrionia; order Desulfovibrionales; family Desulfovibrionaceae; genus Humidesulfovibrio. Next base: position 2,815 of record JAVBYL010000266.1, on the reverse strand, counting down.
CCTCGTGGATGACGAGCAGCACGGCCCCGCCGGAGCTGCCGCCGCCGAATACGGCCCGCAGGGTGTCCGGGAACCATGCACCCAGCGGATTCAGGCGCTCGTTCTTGATGAGCCCCAGGCCGGAGACGAGCAGCAGCAGCCAGCAGGCCGCGTTGAACCAGTGCAGGAGGATGTCGGAGGTGTCGTGTCGCTTGAGGTTACGCATGGCGGTCCTCCTTCTTCTCAGAACCGGGGGCGGAATCAGAACCGGAACCGGAGTTGGAATCGGAGTTGGAACCAGCGCCCACCACCAGCTGGCGGCCCAGCATGACCAGCACGCCCAGCCCGGAGAGGCCCACGGCCCACTTCACCGCCGGGGCCACAACCCCGGCCAGGAAGTCGAAGGAGAGCGGGTCCACGGGCTGCACGGCCCAACCTTGCGGGGCGGTGCTGGCGATGTAGTACATGTTGGGCTTGGTGTCCTTCTTCTCCGCTATAATGCGCACCACCTTGCCCTGGTTTGCGGCCAGGAGCTTCGCGGCGGCGCTGCCGGGGTTGTTAATGTCGCCGAACACGCGGGCCTTGGTGGGGCAGGTGTCCACACAGGCTGGGGAAAGCCCCACCGCCCTGCGCTCCGGGCAGTAGTTGCACTTGTCGGCAATGCGCTTCTTCGGGTCGCGGAAGCGCGCGCCGTACGGGCAGGCGGCGATGCAGTTGCCGCAGCCGATGCACAGCTTCGGGTCGATGACCACGCTGCCGTCCGCCGCGTTCTTGAAGGTGGCCCCGGTGGGGCAGGCCGTAATGCAGGTGGGCTCATCGCAGTGCATGCACGCGCCGGGCTGGAAGTGCCCCCGGCCGAGCTTGCCGTTCACAACAGGCGGCACGGCTTCCTTGATCCAGTTGCGCCAGCCCCCGCGCGAAACGTGGTTGGCCTGCTTGCAGGCGGCCACGCAGGCCTTGCAGTCAATGCACTTGGTCGAATCGATGACCATGGCGAGTCGTTGTGCGCTCATGCCGCCCCCTTCTTCCGCACGCTCACGAAGGTCTCATGGATGGCGGAGTTGCCGCAGATGGCGTCGTAGCGGCTTTCCATGAGCTCCACTATGCTGGCGCCCTTGCCCTTGACCAGGGAGAGCCCGCCGGAAACGACGCCGAAGCCGGAGAGCATGTACACCGTGTCCTTGCGGATCTTCGGGGTCACCAGGGCGCGCAGTTCGCCCTTGCCCACCGGGCTTTCCACCTGGAGCATGTCGCCCTGGGCCACGCCCAGCTCCTTGGCGGCTTCCTCGTTCAGCCACAGCGTGTTCTCCGGCTCCAGCTCCGAGAGCAGCGCGTTGTTGGTGCTGCTGCCCTGGGTGACGCAGGCGCTGCGGCCGGAAACCAGCCGGAACTTTCGGCCAGCCTCCGCCCCGCTGGCCGGGGGGCTCTTGGGCGGCGCGTATACGGGCATCGGGTCCAGGCCCATGTCCGCGTAGCGGGTGCTGTACAGCTCTATCTTCTCGCTCGGGGTCTTGAAGGGCTGGCCGTCCGTGGTTCCCAGGGGCGGGTTGGGCGGGTAGAACACGCCGTCGCGCTTCAAAATCTCCTCGGCCTCCGGGAAGGCGGCCAGCTGCTGCTTGCGGTAGGAGGCGATGTCGAAATCGAAGGCTTCCTTCAGGCCCAGCTTTTCGGCCAAGGCCTTCAGCACATCAAACACCGGGCGGCTCTCGTACATGGGCGGAATCACGGCATCGCGCCAGACGAGGCACGCGCCCTCCGCCCCGGACTGGAGCGCCTGCACCGGGTCCTGGCGCTCCATGGCGCTGGGCGCGGGCAGCACCAGATCGGCCATCCAGGCCGTGTCGCTCATGGTGATGTCCACCACCATCATGAAATCGAGCTGGTCGATCATCTCGCGGGTCTTCTGCCGCTCCGGCGCGGTGGCCATGGGGTTGGTCTTGAACACGAACCAGCCCTTGATGGGGTACGGCGCGCCCTTGATGGCGTTGTCGCGGGTGATGACGAAGGAGCCCTCGTCCTCAAAGAGCATGGGCACGCTCTTGGTGTCCACGCGGCCCGGAGGGTTGTCCTCGTAAAACGGCGGCTCGTGGGGGGCGGCCTTCTTGAGCCCGGCCGGACGCGGCGGAACAAGGCCGCCGGGGCGGTCGTAGTTGCCCAGCAGCGCGTTGACGATGGCGAAGCTGCGGCGGATCTGGGTGGAGTTTTCGTAGTCCGAGCTGCGGCGGCCTGGGTACACCATGGCGGCCGGGGCTGCGGCGGCCAGCTCGCGGGCGATGCGCGCTATGTCCGCCGCCGGAATTCCGGTTTCCTTCTCGGCCCACTCCGGGGTCATCTCCGCCACATGGGCGGCCAGCTTGTCCAGGCCGCTGGTGCGCTCGGCGATGTCCTTGGGGTCGTACAACTTCTCGTTGATGATGACATGCGCCAGGGAAAGCATGAAGGCCATGTCCGTGCCGGGACGGATGGGGTGCCACTCGCTGGCCAGGGCGGCGCTCTTTGTGTAGCGCGGGTCCAGCACAACCACCTTGGCCCCCTCGGCCATGATGGTCACAAGGTCCATGCTGTCCGGGGTGACGAGGGCCTCCAGCCGGTTGGCCCCGGCCAGGATGACGTACTTGGAGTTGCGCACGTCCGGCAGGGGCACATCACCGAAGGTGTCCACAAAGCCCCGGTTGAGCGAGAGCAGGCACAGGGACTCGTGGCTGGTGACGTTGTACGAGCCGAAGGCCTCCGCAAACCGGTGCACGAAGCCGCTCTGCATGTCCGCCCCGGCGCTGAAGAGCATGCCGCAGCGGGTGTGCTTGGCGGCCACGTCCTTCATCTTGGTGGCGGCAAG
>JAVBYL010000369.1 GCA_030824035.1 Humidesulfovibrio sp. | reverse complement strand
TTTGACTGCCCGGACGTGACCGCCCTGGGCGAGCTGGCGCACTACAGGCGCACAGCCCTGCACGGCGACCGCACCTTCTATGTGGTCAACCGGCACATCAACTACACCAACATCTGCGTCAACGGCTGCGCCTTCTGCGCCTACCAGCGCGTAGAGGGCGAGGAAGGCGGCTTCGAGCTTTCCGTGCAGGACGCCGTGGACCGCCTGCTCTCCGCCCCGCTGCCCCCGCGCGAGGTGCACATCGTGGGCGGCTGCCACCCGGACCTGCCCCTGGCCCACTTTGAGGCGATGCTGCGCGCCGTCTCCCGCGCCCTGCCCCAGGCCGCGCTCAAGTGCTTCACGGCTGTGGAAATCGCCCACTTCGCCGCCCTGGAGGGCATCAGCACCCGCGAGGTACTCCAGCGGCTCAAAGACGCGGGTCTGGCCATGCTGCCCGGCGGTGGCGCGGAAATCTTCGCCCCCGAGGTGCGCAGGCGCATCTGCCCCAAGAAATCCACCGCCGAGGAGTGGCTGCGCATCCATGGGGAAGCGCACGAGCTGGGCCTCTCCACCAACTGCACCATGCTCTTTGGCCACCTGGAAAGCATCGACGACCGCCTGGACCACCTGGACCAGCTGCGGCGGCGGCAGGACGAATCCCTCCAGAAAGGCCAGGCGGGCTTTACCTGCTTTATCCCCCTGCCCTTCCAAACCGAGAACAACGCCATCAAGGTGGAGCGCGCCCTCACCGGCCTGGACGAGCTGCGCACCATCGCCGTGAGCCGCCTGATGCTGGACAACATCCCGCACCTGAAGGCCTACTGGGTGATGCTGACGGTGAAGCAGGCCCAGGCGGCGCTGTTCTTTGGCGCAAACGACCTGGACGGCACCGTGGTGGAGGAAAAAATCGGCCACATGGCCGGGGCCACCAGCGAGCAGGGCCTGACCAAAGCCCAGCTTGAGGCCATGATTCGCGGCATGGGGCTGACGCCCATTGAGCGCGATGCGCGCTTCAATCCGGTGTCAGAGCCAGCCCCGGTGAACGCGACCGCGACTGCCACCAAGGGCCCCTCCCCGGCCAGCCTCCAGGCCATGCTCGACGCCGCGGCCAAGGGCCAGCGCCTGGACTTCGACACAGCCCGCCAGCTTTACCGCCACGCCGACCTGCACGCCCTGGCCCACGCCGCGCACCAGGTGCGGCTGCGCAAGCACCCGGAGCCCGTCGTCACCTATGTGGTGGACAGGAACATCAACTACAGCAACGTCTGCGTGTGCGCCTGCCGCTTTTGCGCCTATTACCGCGCCCCGGGGCACGACGAATGCTTCGTGCTCTCCCACGAGGAAATCGGCAAAAAAATCGAGGAGACCATCGCCCTGGGCGGCACGCAGATTCTGATGCAGGGCGGCCACCACCCGGACCTGCCGCTCACCTGGTACGAGGACATGCTCGCCTTCATCAAGGCGAACCACGACATCCACGTGCATGCCTTTTCCCCGCCGGAGATCGCCTTCTTCGCCAAAAACGAGGGCATCAGCACGGCGCGGGTCATCGAGCGCCTGCGCGCGGCGGGGCTGGATTCCATCCCCGGCGGCGGCGCGGAGATTCTGGTGGACCGGGTGCGGGCAGCCGTCTCGCCCAACAAGTGCCCGGCGGGCCAGTGGCTCGGCATCATGGAGGAGGCCCACGAACAGGGCCTGCGCACCACGGCCACCATGATGTTCGGCCACGAGGAAACCGAGGACGAGCGCCTGGAGCACCTCTTTGCCGTGCGCGACTCCCAGGACAGGTCGCTCCAGAGAACCGGGGGCGGCTTCACGGCCTTCATCCCCTGGACCTTCCAGCCGGACAACACGGCCATACAGGCCCGGCCGCTCACCAGCCCGGAATACCTGCGCATGCTGGGCACCGCCCGCCTGGTGCTGGACAACGTGGACAACCTGCAGGTGTCCTGGGTCACCATGGGGCCAAAGATCGCACAGCTGGCCCTGTACTGCGGCGGCAACGACTTCGGCTCCACCATGATCGAGGAGAACGTGGTGCGCGCGGCGGGCGTCAGCTTCCGCCTTACCCAGGCCGAGATAGACACCCTGGTGCGCGCGGCGGGCTTTGCGCCCCGGCAGCGCCGCATGGACTACCGCCTTGTGGAGCGCGCCTGATGCGGCAGACGACACCAGGCCAGCGGCCCATCCGCCTGGGGCGCATCGGCTACCTGAACGTGCTGCCCCTGCACTACCCGCTGGAGCAGGGCATCATCCCCGGCGCTTTTGAAATTGTCGCCGGACCTCCGGCGGAGCTCAACATCCTCATGGACCACGGCAGGCTCGATCTCTCGGGCTGCTCGTCCATCGAATACGCCCGGCACCCGGAGCAGTACCGCATCGTGCCCGACCTGGCCATCGGCAGCCGCGGGCCGGTGCAAAGCGTGCTGCTGCTTTGCCGCACCAGGCCGGAAGACCTGGACGGCAAAACCATCCTGGTGAGCGCGCAGACGCACACCTCGGCGGCCCTGCTGGACCTGCTCCTGCGCAGCCACATCGGCGTGGCCCCCGGCTACCAGACCGGCGACGCCACGGCGCTGCTGGCCAGCGGGGCGCGGCCAGAGGCCATCCTGTGCATCGGCGACGAGGCGCTCAACCTGCGCAAGCACCCCGACTACCCGCATCGGTTGGACCTGGGCGAGGCCTGGCGGCAATGGACGGGCCTGCCCTTCATTTTCGGGCTGTGGATAGCCAGGGAGGACTCCCTGAGCCTGCGGCGCGAGGAAGTGACGGAGGGCGCGCGCATCATGCTGCGCGCAAAGCGCTGGGGCCAGGCGAACCTGGAGACCATCTCGGGCGTGGCTGCCCAGGGCAGCATCCTGAATCTGGAGGAGATGCGCTCGTACTTCGCCGGGCTGGTGTACGACCTGGGCGAGGAGGAACTCCTCGGCCTGCGCACCTTCTACGAACGCCTGGCAGGGGCCGGTGTCATCCCCGGCGTGCCGGAGCTGCGCTTTCTCAGCCTCGGCGACCTGGCGTAACGACGCGGCTAGCCCGATGTTGAATTGCGCACGTGCTCGATGAACAGGTTGGCGGCGGGCAGCAGCTCGCGCCCCTGGCGCAGGATGAGATAGAAAGAGCGCTCCAGCTTGGTGGGCAGCGCGTCCAAAATCATGAGGTCGCCGCGCTCCAGCAGCGGATCAGCGGCCAGACGCGACACGACGCTGATGCCCAGGCCCGAGCGGGCGCACTGCAGGGCGGCCTCGGTGCTTTCCACCCACAGGGAAACCTTGAGCTCGCCAATGGCGATGCCGGCGGTCTTGAACACGCCCTCCAGGGCGCGCCGGGTGCCGGAACC
>JAVBYL010000330.1 GCA_030824035.1 Humidesulfovibrio sp. | reverse complement strand
CGGTCGATGCCGAGGGAGCGCTTGATGGAGGTGATGAGGTCCTGGACGTAGTAGCCCACGCCGCGAACGCCAAACTCGCCAAAGTAGGCGAGGTCTTTGCGGATTTGCGAGGAGTTGACGGAGCAGGCCTGCGCCAGGCGCTCGGAGGAAACGACATCCGTGCCGTCGCGCTTCAGATCGCTCAGCACTTGGATGTACGTAGCCAGACGGGCGATAGTCGCTTTGGGGATGTGCTCGCTCTTCACTGCGCTGTCCAGGGCTAAGTGGCTGGGAGATGGCCGTATATGTGAATTTTTTAACAAATTCTTCGGAAAAAAGGAGGCCTTGCGGCCTCCTTGATTCCGATGCGAGGTCTCTGGACTAGGCGCCCAGGGGCTTCACGAAGAGGAGGATCAGGTTGACGACCAGGGCGTAAATGGCCAGGGACTCGATGAAGGCCAGGCCCAGGATCAGGGTGACGGTCAGCTTGCCACCGGCTTCGGGGTTGCGGGCGGTGCCTTCGCAGGCGGCCTTGAGGCCCATGCCCTGACCGAGGCCGCAAAGGCCGGCGGCGAGAGCCATGCCAATGGCGGTGGCCCAAGCGGCGGTGGGGCCGACAGCGGCGACGGCCGGGGCGGCGGCGTCAGAAGCGAAAGCGGAGGAGGCAACCAGAACCATGGCCAGGGTCATCAGAAGAGCTTTGCGCATAACAGTGTACTCCTTAGAAGATTATTAGTTTGGTCTTGCGACCATTTCCCCAAGTTTAGTGGGCGTGCTCCAGGGAACCCTTCAGGTAAATCATGGTGAGCATGAAGAAGATGAAGGCCTGGATGGTCTTGCCCAGGATGAACAGGAAGTACATGGGCAGGGTGCCGAGCACCGGAGCCAGGACGAAGAGCAGCACCAGGACGATTTCCTCGCCGCGGATGTTGCCGAAGAGACGGAGAGTGAGAGAGAGCGGACGGGCAAGGTGGCTGACCGTCTCCAGGATGAGCATCAGCGGGGACAGGGCGGCGACGGGGCCCATGAAGTGCTTGATGTACTTGAAGCCCCATTTCTTGATGCCGATGTAGTTGTAGTACAGGAACACGCAGATGGCCATTGCGGCGTTGGTGTTCACGTTGGCCGTCGCGGCGTCGCAGCCGGGAATCAGGCCGATGTAGTTCATCACCAGGATGAAGAGGAACAGGGAACACAGGAAGGGGAAAACCTTGCGGCCTTCTTCGCCGATGTTCGCAACCGTGAAGTCTTCAAGTCCGCCAATGACCGTCTCGAAGACGTTCTGCATGCCCGTGGGCACCATTTGCAGACGACCGCGCAACAGGAAGGCGCAGGTGAAAAGTATGATCATCGCCAGCCACATGTAGTAGACATGGGGCGGCAGATGGAGACCCAGCGCCTCGTCGATGATGACCGAATAGGTCAGCGGATGCGGAAGTCCTGCAGCCATTGTGTTATGCCTCCTTCCCGTTCCCCACGTTGGGGACCTTGTGCCTGATCTGTAGAATGCCCCAGAGCGTCGCGTTCACGACCACCGTGGAGAGTCCGGCCAAAAGCCCAAATGCCGACGCGCCAAACCAAACGATGAGCAGGGCGATGGCGGCGCCGGTCAACAACAACCTTCCATAAAAGAGCATCAAAAGCGTAAACATCGCGCCCTGCCGCACCCTGACCAGCTCCTGCGCGGCCTTGGAAAGCCACCAGAAGTTGATGCTGATGAGCAGCGCCCCGGCGGCGAAGGAGAATCCCCAGGTGGAGAATCCCGTCACCAGCACCGCAGCCACCGACCCGAGCGTTCCCAGAAGCATCTGGTTGCGCATGAGCCTGCGTGCATCACCCAGGGCGAACCCCCGGCGGTACAGCATGGCATCGATTTTCTGGACAAGCACTGCCAACATGAAGCCTCTTTTCGGGCCGAACTCCCCGCATGTTCCCATCACGCGGCTTGCCTGACCCTTCACTTCATCGCGCCGGAATCCCCATCCGTCCGTCTCTGGATGCGTCGAACCTCCAGAAACACATCGCGGAACCCCGCCACGATGCCAAGGATGAGAAAAATCAAAAGGAGCCAGGGCTCGGTTCCCAACCATTTGTCGAGAAAGTAACCCATGGCCAACCCAACGAAGGTTGCCGAGACAAGATGGAGACCGATGGTCCCCGCCGTGCTCAGCACTTCCAAAGCGCCGGAAGGCTTGTCCTGCCTGGGAAAGAACATAAGGCACCCCGTACGGTCCCACACAGACCGCATGGCCGGGACGTTCAATTCTTCACAAGGAGAATCTGCTAGCACAGGGAGCCGGGTCCGTCAATGCGGTTGTCGCTTGAGCACGACCTTTTTTCGCACTTTCCCCCTGCCTCGCCCACCGTTGCGGGCCCCAGCTTAGTGACAACCCGGACCAAAGCAAGTAGTGCTTTTCGTGGCGGTGCCTCGCCGGACCGCACGTCACCCCAGGACTACCGACACATTATGACGAAGAAGACCGAATCCTTCCCCCAGCGCGCCGCCCGCGAACTGCCCCCGGAGCGTTTGCGCGTCAGCCTCGACCCCGCCACCCTGCCCTGCGCCGACAGCCGTGAGCTGCCCAAGAAAAACGGCCAGGCCTATTTTCAGCCCCGCGCCCTGCAGGCCCTCGGCATGGCGCTGGTTATGCCCGGGCACGAGTACAACGTGTTCCTCTCCGGCGAGCCCGGCATGGGACGCACGCATTTCCTCAAGAGCTTCCTGGCCCCTGTGGCCGCCAAGCGCCCCGTGCCGCAGGACTGGATCTACCTGCACAACTTCGACGACGGCGACCGGCCCCTGGCCGTCTGCCTGCCCGCCGGGCAGGGCCGCGCCTTCAAGTGCGCCATCACCGCCGCCATCACCGAAATCCGCGCCGCCATCACCGCCCGCCTGGACCAGGACCCCTACCGCCGCAAGCACGAGACCCTCGTGAAGCGCTTCTCCACCCGCCGCGACAGCATCTACGACAAGATGGAGGCCACCGCGCGCGGCAAGGGCTTTGCCCTGGACATGGACGAGGCCGGCGGGCTGACCCTGATGCCGCTGGTGGGCGGCAAGGTCATGGGCGACGAGGAATACGGCAAGCTGGCGCCCGCGCGCCGCAAGATCCTTAAAACCAAGGGCGAGCGCCTGCTGGCCGAGATCAGCGTGTTTTTGCGCAAGCTCACCGAGAGCGAGCAAGGCCTGAAGCAGGACGAAGTGCTCCTGCACAAGGAGATCGTGCAGGGCGTTGTGGCCACGGCCTTGAAGCCCCTGCGCCAGGCCCACGCCGCCGTGCCCCGCCTGGTGGAGCACCTGGCCGCCGTGGAAAAAGACATTTTGGACAATGTGGAGGCCTTCCTCC
>JAVBYL010000164.1 GCA_030824035.1 Humidesulfovibrio sp. | reverse complement strand
ATGACGGCCAGGTTGGTGTCGAGGGTCAGCTCGATGATGCGGGCGATGCCGGCCCGGCCCAGGCGCTGGGCCATGCGCGTCATTTCCGGCTTATCGCTGGGGCGCATGCGCACCTTGGCGCCCTCGCCCTCGTTCAGCATCCACAGCTGGCGGGCCTGCCAGGCCACGTAGCCCAGGAGCTGGAACAGGATCTTGTCGCCGCTGGGGCGCAGGTGGTCGTCCAGCACGCGGGCCCAGGCCCCGCGCATGGCGGCGGGGTTCTTGGCCGCCGGGGTGGCCAGGGCCTTCATGAAGTCGAAAAATTCCATGTCGCCGTGGGGGGCCACCAGCTGGGCCAGCTCCGGGGTGATGAGCTTGCCGTCGCCAGCCGCCAGCTCAATCTTGTCCAGCTCCGTCCCGGCGGCGAAGGCGTCTCGCGGGAGGGCGTCGATGAGGGCGCGCTTGGCCGCGGGGTCCAGTGTCAGGCCCTTTTCCGCCGCCCAGGTGTCGATGTGCCGGGGCAGGGAGGCATCGGTGAGGCCCGGCGAGCTCCAGACCCATTTGTTTTTCTCCGCCGTTTGCCACAGGGCGCGCTTGGGCAGGAAGTGCGGCACCGCCGGGGTGCCGGGGTCCTTCCACTTGCCCTCCAGGCAGAACACCGGCAGCACCGTGCTGGCCGTGTTCTTGATGCCCTCGCCGATGCGGTCCCAGGTCTCGGCCTTCATGGCGTCGGCCCGGCGCAGCAGCAGCACGGTGGGGGTGGAAAACAGGCTCTGGGTGGTCAGCTCCGCCCAGAAGGCGGGGGGGAAGGGCTCGTCGTCGCCCCAGAAGACTTTCTTGGCCGCGCCCTGGCCCAGCGCTGTGCCCAGCTCCGCCGCCTGCCTGCGCAGGAGTTCCGCATCCGGGCAGATGAGGAAGCGGTAACCCGGCCTGGCCGTTGGTCGGAGCATGGCGGGCCTCCTAGTAGCCCTGGGTCAGCAGGTCGGCTATGCGGCGTATGGCCATGTCGGTCACGCGCTGGTCCGCGCCGTCGGAATCGCCGGGGAAGAAGGTTTCGCCCTGGCTCTGCTCGCCGGAGTCCCAGAGCAGCATGTTGTCCGAGGCCCTGTGCACGCGCACGGAAAAGGTGATGACCGTGCTGAGCTTGAGGGACTGGTCGGCCTGGCCGGACACCTGCGTGGAGCGGGTATATTGCTTGATGTGCACCACGAGCAGGGAGGTGGCCTTGGCGCGGTCCACCCACGTGACCAGGCGGCGGCGGGTGAACTCGTCGCGGATGAGGCCGCGCAGGCGCGGCTCCAGCCAGGGCTCAACCGTGGGGTTCTCGATGCGCGCTATGGCCATCTGCTGGAAGGCCGGGTCCAGGCGGGTGTCGGCCTCTGTTTGGGCCACGGTGCCGCCGGTGAAGCCATAGCCGCAGCCGGACAAGACGAAGGCCAGGCTCAGCGCCAGGGCTAGGCCAAGGGCCCGTACAGGTCGCGTCATGAGTCCCTCCTCGCGCTATCGCCGTTCCACAGGGCTTGGGGGGCTGGGGTCAGCCCGCCACCACGTTCACCAGTTTGCCCGGCACCACGATGAGCTTTTTGATGCTCTTGCCTTCCAGGTGGCGCACCACGTTCTCGTGGGTCATGGCCACCTGGCGCACGGCCTCCTGGTCCAGCGCGGCGGAGACGGTGAGCCTGCCGCGCACCTTGCCGTTCACCTGCACCACCAGCTCTATCTCGTCCTGCTCCAGGGCTGCTTCGTCGTAGCCGGGCCAGGGCAGGGTGGCCAGCTGGCCGCCGTGGCCCATCAGCCCCCAGAGTTCCTCGCACATGTGCGGGGCAACGGGGGAAAGCAGCGTGAGCACCGTGGAAAGCGCCGAGGACAGCACCAGAGGGCCTTCGGGCGCGCCCAGCAGGGCGTCCTTCTGGGCGTACATCTCGTTCACCAGCTCCATGAGCGCGGCGATGGCGGTGTTGAACTGGAACTTGTTCTCCATGGCGCGGGTGACCTTGCGCACGGTGTCGTGCTCGCGGCGGCGCAGGTCCTTGGCCGCCGGGGAAAGCTCGCCCAGCTCGGCCACGGGGGCGCAGGGGGCGATGGCCCGCATGGCGCCGGAGTCGGCCAGTTCCTCGGCCAGGCGCCACACGCGGTTCAGGAACCGGTACGCGCCCTCTATGCCCGCGTCGCTCCACTCCAGGTCCTTCTCCGGCGGGGAGGCGAAAAGGATGAACAGGCGCGTGGCGTCGGCCCCATATTTGCCGATCATGGAGTTGGGGTCCACCACGTTGCCCTTGCTCTTTGACATCTTGGCGCCGTCTTTGAGCACCATGCCCTGGGTGAGCAGGTTCTGGAAGGGCTCGGCCAGCTCGGTGTAGCCGCAGTCGCGCAGGGCTTTGACGAAATAGCGGGAATACAGCAGGTGCAGGATGGCGTGCTCGATGCCGCCGATGTACTGGTCCACGGGCATCCAGTACTTGAGGGCCTCGGGGTCGAAGGCCGCGTCCGTCTTGCGGGCGCTGGTGTAGCGCATGAAGTACCAGCTGGACTCCATGAAGGTGTCCATGGTGTCGCACTCGCGCTTGGCCGCGCCGCCGCAGGTGGGGCAGGTGGTGTTCACAAAGGAATCCAGCATGGGCAGGGGCGAACGGCCGTCGTCGCGCACCTGGGCGTCCTCGGGCAGGCGCACGGGCAGCTGGTCGTCCGGCACGGGCACAATGCCGCATGTGTCGCAGTACACCACCGGAATGGGCGCGCCCCAGAAGCGCTGGCGGGAAATGTTCCAATCGCGCAGGCGGTAGTTCACCGTGGCCTTGGCTAGGTCGTTCTTGGCCAGGTGCTCCACCATGGTGAGCTTGGCCGCGGTGTTCTCCAACCCGTCGAAGGGGCCGGAGTTCACCAGCACGCCGGGGTCGGCGTAGGCCTCGGTCATGGTGGAGATGTCGAGGGCCTTGTCCTTGGGCTGAATGACCACCTGCATGGGCAGGGCGTACTTTTTGGCGAACTCGAAGTCGCGCTGGTCGTGGGCGGGCACGGCCATCACCGCGCCGGTGCCGTAGCCCATGAGCACGAAGTTGGCCACGTGGATGGGCATCTCGCGCCCGGTGAGCGGGTTGACGCAGTATGCGCCGGTGAACACGCCTTCCTTCTCAAGGTCCTCGGCCCCGCGCTTGATGCGGTCCATGTTGGCCACCTCGCGGCAGAAGGCGCGCACCTCGTCCGCCTTCTCGTACCCGGCGATGAGCTTCTCCACCATGGGATGCTCGGCGGCCAGGCTCATGAAGGTGGCGCCGCAGAGGGTGTCGGGCCGGGTGGTGAAGACCTCGATGGTCTCGTCCAGGCCTTTGACCTGGAACGTCACCTGCGC
>JAVBYL010000257.1 GCA_030824035.1 Humidesulfovibrio sp. | reverse complement strand
GCTGTCAGCACGCCCGCGCGCAGGGAGGGCATGGCGATGCTGAGGGCGAAGTCGCGGACTTCGAGGGCCGTGGCACTGCCCGGTGTCAGCACGCGCAGGTTGATGTTGCGCATGGTCACATCGGTCTGCAGGTCGAAGGACAGGGGCGACGGCTTAGCCGCCAGCCGAAGCTGTTGCAGGGCGTTCTTCAGCGCCTGGGGCAGGGGCGTTGCCGGTGTCTCCTCTGGCGGTGTGGGGGGCGCGGGCGCAAGCTCGTGCCGCAGCGAGAGCCCCTCAAGAGCCAGCCGTAGGCCAAAGGATTTTGCCCACACGGAAAAGACTTGTGGCCGCAGTTCCAACCTCTCCAGCGAGCACAAAAAATTCGGGGAGTCCAGGCCGCCGCTGCCGATGGCCAAGCCTTCCAGCAGCAAACCGTCACCCCAGGAAAAGCGCAAAATTTTCAAGGTGGTAGGGAGGTGTGTGGCCTCGGTCAGAGTCGTTTGCACCCGTTCGCGCATCCAGTTTGACGACAAAACCGATGGCAGCGCCGCCAAGGCCAACGCCAGCGCGCAAAGAGCGGCAAGGAGCACCGCAAGCGTGATGCGCACAGGCGTGCGCCAGCGGGGCGGCCGCGGTGTCATCTGGTCTGTGGTCATGTGGACTCCAAGGCATTGAATGAACGTGAGATTCATGGGGCTTGCCGTGCTCGCCGATTATTATTCTGATGTCCTCATCAATATCCCCTTTGGGCGGAGCTCGTCCAGTATCTTGGCGCAACACTTGCTTTGCTCCTGGCATTCCATTTTTGGAAAAGGAGCGCCTGTTATGACCGGACTGCGCAAGATGACATTTTTAAGTTTTGTAATCAGCCTGTTAGGTGTGCTGATGGGGGCGGTTCTTTTGATGCATGTTTCGGGCGATGGGGGGCAGCCTGCCCAAGCCAGTGCCCAGACATTACAATTTTGGGATGCGGCCACCACGGTCTATGCGGCCTGGGCACTCCTCGCGCTGCTTTGCGCATGCGTAGTTATGTATATTATATCACACTTGAATAACACGAGAAATATTAGTCAATCCCTTTCGGCGTATTGTAAATCCATTGGATGTGACGAATTAGCAAAATCATCACAAGGTAATGACATTTTTGTGCTATTGTCTGGTTCCCTCACCGCGGGCACCAGCGCCTTTGAGGCCCTGCATGGCAAGATGAAGGATTTGGAGGCGGCCCTGGAACTCGCTGGCGCAGAGGTCAAGCGTTCTTGCGCCGAGGTTGAGACGGTGCGCGACAGGTCGGAGCAGTCCCGCCGCGACGGGTTGCTCTCGGCCTCCCGCACCCTGGGCGGCGCAATCGAAGGCATCCACGGAGCCAGCGACAACCTGCTCGCCCTCTCCCGTTCCGCTGGCGATGGAGCCAAGCAGCAGCAGCGCCTCGTTTCTGATGTGTCCAGCCTGATGTCGGACCTTAATGCCGCCATAGGCCACATGGGCGAGCGCTCCGACGAGGCTGTGCACCAGGCACAGCTGGCGCAGGACAAGGCCCGTGATGGTTCCCTGGTGGTGGAGCGCACGGTGGAGTCCATCCGCCTAGTGGAGCGCAAGGCCGAGGACCTGGCCGCCGTTGTGCGCGACCTGGGCAATCAGGCCCAGGCGGTGGAGAAGATCATGGAGGTCATTTCCGACATTGCGGACCAGACGAACCTGCTTGCGCTGAATGCCGCCATCGAGGCCGCACGCGCTGGCGATGCCGGGCGCGGATTCGCCGTGGTGGCCGACGAGGTGCGCAAGCTGGCGGAAAAGACCATGAACGCCACGCGCGAGGTGGCGCAGCGCATCGAAGGCATTCAGGGCGGGGTGGACCGGACCGAGCGCGACATGGAGGAGACGGCCTCCCGCGTGGAGCAGGCTGTGGCGCTGGCCCAAAGCTCCGGCACCTCGCTCCAGGAGATTGTGAGCCTGGCGGGTGAGAGCGTGCAGCACATTGACCAGTTGGCGGATGCCGCGCGGCAGCAGGCGGATATCAGCAACGCTGTGGGAAGGATCGTGCGCGAGGTGCGCGGCATTTCCGAAACAAGCTTTGAAGGTGCGGAGAACGCCGTGGAGGCCGTTGGCGGCTTGCTCGAACGGGTGCTCGGCCTCGAATCCATGAACTCCGTGTTTCAGCTCATTGGCGATGGTGGCGTGCAGAAGTCCGTGGAAAAGCTGGCTTCCTCACCCGTCGTCAGCTCCATGAAGCGAGACCAGCAGGAGCAGGCCATGAAGGACGCCCTGTACGCTAATGCGTCCTTTGAGCTTGTGTACATCACCGATGCCCAGGGCAGGCAGGTGGTGAGCAACATCGGGCGCAATACCATGGGCCTGACCGTGGACCCCCTGGCCCACGGCAAGCGCTGGGACACGCGGCCCTGGTTCCGGCAGCCCTTGGAACTGGGCGGCACCATCGTCTCGGAGGTGTATGTGTCCAGCGCCACCGGGGATAACTGCATCACCGTCTCAACGCCGGTCAAAACACCAGCGGGCGAGGCGTGCGGCGTTCTGGCCGTGGATATCAACCTCGGCAAGGCCACCCAGGGGCAATCGCGCACCTGCTAGTCAGGTTCCTGGCAACAGGGTTTGATGCAAGTGCTATCCCGACGACAAAAAAGAAAAGGCTCCGGACAACCGGAGCCTTTTTGTTTGCGCACTGCCCAGTGCTACCGCGCGTGGATGACGCCGCAGGCCACGGCTGGGCCGGAGTTGCCCGAGGGCTGCGTGGTGTAGTCGTCCGGGCCAGCGTGGATGACCACCGCACGATTCAGGATGTTCGCCGGGCCTGGGCCGAGGCTGATGCCGCCCATGACCGCCTCGAATTTGGCCGAACCCGCTGCGCCAGCCACCAGCATGGGCAGGTCCCCGGCATGGTGCGCAGGCTTGGCCGGGTCGCCGTGGCGCTGGTTTGTGGGGTTGAAATGCCTGCCGGCGCTCATCCCGTTCGTGCTGCAGTCGCCCTTCTCGTGGATGTTGAAGCCGTGGGCTCCCGGTGGCAGCCCGGTGATATGCGCCTTGATGCGCACGTTTTCCCCCACCTGGGTGAAGGTGATGAGCCCGGATGTGGCGCTGCCTTTGACGGGTCTCATGACGGCCTCGGCCGGGGGGGCCTTTGCCGCGCAGGCGGACAAGGCCAGGAGGGCGAACAGGATGGTCAACATGCGCATGGGAACCTCCAATCAAGCACGCGGCGGCAGGGAGGTTGGCGGGAATAAAAAAGAGGCCACACCACCGCTGGTACAGCCTCTTGGAAAACTGGTGGGCAATGGGCGGTTCGAACGCCCGACCTTCGGCTCCGGAGGCCGACGCTCTATCCAGCTGAGCTAATTGCC
>JAVBYL010000295.1 GCA_030824035.1 Humidesulfovibrio sp. | reverse complement strand
GCCGACAAGAAGGAAGCGGACAAAAAGGCCACGGAAAAGGCGACGGACAAGCTGGCAGACAAAAAGACCGCCGAGGCCGCCAAAACTGCGGAGAAGGAAGCAGACAAGGAAGCCGAGAAGGACACCAAACGCTACGACTACATCTACCAGGCCGGGAGCTTCCCCGAGCAGGAGCAGGCCAAGAGCTTCCTCAAGAAGGTCAAGGCCGCCGGGCTGCCCAAGGCCAGCATCGAAACCGGCACCGTGGGCGGCAAGCCCTGGTACCGCGTGGTGGTCCCCTTCCAGGGCACGCCCATTGAAACACGCGGGCTCAAGGCCAAGCTCGGCGGCATCGGCGTCACCAAGATCGTCATGCGCTCCAAAAAGCCCGCCAAATAGACCAAGGCACACCGCGTCAAAAGGGCCAGCGCCGGAGAGAATCCAGCGCTGGCCCTTTGCATTGGCGACAGGGGCAAATCGGGGCTTATTTCGCCTCCGCCCCCAAAAACCGTCCGGTGACGGACTCCGGGTTGCCCATGATGTCCTCCGGCGTGCCCTGGGCCACTATGCGACCGCCGTTCTCGCCGCCGCCGGGGCCCAGGTCGAACACCCAATCCGACGCCAGCACCACATCGGCGTTGTGCTCGATGACCACGACGCTGGCGCCCTTGTCCACCAAACGGTGCAGCACGCGGATGAGCTTGCCCACCTCGTGCATGTGCAGGCCGGTGGTGGGCTCGTCCAGAATGTACAGCGTGCCCGGCAGGCTGCGCTTGCCCAGCTCGCGGCTGATCTTGATGCGCTGTGCCTCGCCGCCGGAGAGGGTGGTGGCGGGCTGACCCAGGCGCAGGTAAGGCAGGCCCACCTGCTCCAGCACCTCCAGGCGGCGGGAAAGCGCCGTGTGGGTGCTGAAGAACTCCCTGGCCTCGGCCACGGTCATGTCCAGCACCTCGGCGATGTTCTTGCCCTTGTAGCGCACCTCAAGGGTTTGCGAGCTGTAGCGCTGGCCCTTGCACACGTCGCAGGTCACGTACACATCGGGCAAAAAGTGCATCTCCACGCGGATCTGCCCATCGCCCTGGCAGGCCTCGCACCGGCCGCCGCTGACGTTGAAGCTGAACCGCCCCGGCGCGTAGCCGCGCATCTTGGCGTCCTTGGTGGCGGCAAAGATGTTGCGGATCTCGTCGAAGGCCTTGGTGTAGGTGGCAGGGTTGGAGCGCGGGGTGCGGCCGATGGGCGTCTGGTCGATGGCCACGATGCGCTCCACCGCCTCCGCCCCCACAAAGCTCGCCACCGGGCCGGGCTGGTCCACCTTGATGCCCTGGAAAAGCGCCAGGTGCTTGTACAGCGTATCCACCACCAGGGAGCTTTTGCCCGAGCCGGAAACACCGGTGAAGCACACCAGCACGCCCAGGGGGATGTCGAGGTCGAGCCCCTTGAGGTTGTTGGCCCGCGCGCCCCGTATGCCCAGGTGCGTGTGCCCGCCTATGGCCACGGCCGTGCGCCGCTCCTCGGGCCGCTCGATGCGCAGGTCTCCCCGCAGGTACTTGGCCGTCAGGGACTGGCTGGTGTTCATCAGCTCGTCCACGCTGCCCTGGAACACGATCTCCCCGCCCAGCTCGCCGCTGCCGGGGCCCAGTTCGATGACGTGGTCCGCGCTCTCGATGGTGGGCTCGTCGTGCTCCACCACCAGCACGGTGTTGCCACGCGCCTGCAGGCTGCGCAGGGTCTTCAGCAGCCGCTCGTTGTCGCGCGGGTGCAGGCCTATGGACGGCTCGTCGAGCACGTAGGTGACGCCCACCAGGCCGCTTCCCAATTGGCTGGCCAGCCGGATGCGCTGGGCCTCGCCGCCGGAGAGCGTGCCCATGTTGCGCGCCAGGCTGATGTAATCGAGCCCCACGCCCTTCATGAAGCCCAGGCGGTGGGTCAACTCCTTGAGCAGCGGCCCGGCGATGAGCGCGTCGTGACCCGCGAAATCCTGGGCGGAGAGCCACTCCAGGGCGCGGTGGATGGACAGCGAGCAGAAGTCGTGGATGGAAAGACCCTCTTTTGTGGCGGGCACGCGCACGGCCAAGGACTCCGGCTTGAGGCGCGCGCCCTTGCAGGCCGGGCAGGGGCGGCTCTGGCGGAAGCGGGAAAGCTCATCGCGCCAGATGGGGCCGAGGTTCATGCCCTGCTCAAGCAGGGGCACCACACCCTCCCAGTCGCAGGCCTCATCGCCGCTCACCAGCGCCTCGCGGGCGGCCTCGGTCAGCTCGCCCAGGGGGGTGGCCAGGCTGAAGCCGTGGGCCTTGCCCAGGCGGGCCAGGTCGGCCTCGTGCCGGGCAAACAGGCGCGGGTTGCGCCAGGGCAGGATGCCGCCCTCCGAAAGCGAAAGCCCCTTGTTGGGCACAAGCAGGTCGAACTCGAAGTAGTCCACGCTGCCCAGGCCGGAGCATTCCGGGCAGGCGCCCTGGGGGCTGTTGAAGGAGAAAATCTGCGGCGTGAGCTTAGGCATGGAGAGGCCGCACTCCGCACAGGTGCTGCTGGTGCTGAAGAAGCGGTCCGTGCTCTTGGCCTTTTTGCCCTCGCCCGCTACAGGGGCGTGCTCGCTGACGATGAGGCTGCCCTTGCCGTGGCGCAGGGCCAGTTCGATGGAATCAGCCAGGCGCGGGCGGATGTCCGGCTTGAGCGCCAGCCTGTCCACCACCAGCTCGATGGTGTGCTTCTTGAGCTTGTCCAGCTCCGGGGCCTCCTCCAGGGTGTGCACCTCGCCGTTCACGCGCACGCGGGCAAAGCCGTCTTTGCGCAGCTTGGCGAACAGTTCCTTGTGCGTGCCCTTCTGGTGGTCCACCAGGGGAGCCAGCAGCAGGATGCGCGCGCCCTCGGGCATGGCCAGGATGGCGGCGGCGATCTCGTCGCTCGACTGCGCGGCGATCGGCTTGCCGCACTTGGGGCAAAAGTAGGTGCCCAGCCGGGCGTAGAACACGCGCAGAAAGTCGTACACCTCCGTCACCGTGCCCACGGTGGAGCGCGGGTTGCGCGTGGCGGTCTGCTGCTCCAGGGAGATGGCGGGCGAAAGGCCCTCCACCTTGTCCACCTGGGGCTTGTCCATCTGCGGCAGGAACTGGCGGGCGTAGGCCGAGAGGCTCTCCACATACCTGCGCTGGCCCTCGGCGTAGACGATGTCGAAGGCCAGGGTGCTCTTGCCGGAGCCGGACGGCCCGCACACCACCACGAGCTTCTCGCGCGGGATGTCGAGGGTCAGGTTCTTGAGGTTGTGGTGGCGCGCGCCTTCGATGCGGATGACGCCACGGTTCTGCGACGGGTCGGGTGTCGTGGCAGTGGGGGCGGGGGGGGTGGTTTTTTTGGCTGTGTCGGAC
>JAVBYL010000018.1 GCA_030824035.1 Humidesulfovibrio sp. | reverse complement strand
CCCTACGGTCTGGGCCTGGTCAAGGCCGTGCACGAGGTTGAGATTCTGGCCGAGGTGGGCGTGGTGCTGCTGCTGTTCACCATCGGCCTGGAGCTTTCCATCGGCGAGTTGGTGCGCCTGCGCCGCAACGTGCTTCTGGGCGGTGGCTCCCAGGTGCTGCTCACCATCCTGGCCTTCGCCTCCCTGGCCTTCGCCCTGGGGCAAACCGGCCCCCAGGCCATACTGGCGGGCTTTTTGGCCGCGCTCTCGTCTACGGCCATCGTGCTCAAGCTCTTGCAGCAGCGCGCGGAAATGGACAGCGTCCACGGCCGCGTCACCCTGTCCATCCTCATCTTTCAGGACCTCGTCATTGTGCCCATGGTGCTGGTGGTGCCGTTTTTGGCCGGCGGGCCAGAGGCGGGCGGCCTCTCCTTCCTGTGGCCCACCCTGAAGGGCGTGGGCATGGTGGCCTTGGTGTTCTTGCTGGCGCGCAAGGCGGTTCCCGCGCTGCTGCACCGCATTGTGCAAACGCGCAGCCGCGAGCTGTTCCTCATCAGCACCCTGGCCCTGTGCCTGGCCACGGCCTTCCTCACCTCCAGCATCGGCCTTTCGCTCTCCCTGGGCGCGTTTCTGGCAGGGCTCATCATCTCGGAGTCGGAATACAGCCTGAGCGCCCTGGAGGGCATCCTGCCCTTCCGCGACGTGTTCACCAGCCTGTTCTTCGTCTCCGTGGGCATGCTGCTCGACGTGAACTACCTGGTGGCCAACCTGCCGCCCGTGGCCGGGGCCACCGTGGCCGTGCTGGCGCTCAAGGCGCTCATGGCCGGAATGGCGGCCTACGTGCTGGGCTACCCGGTGCGGCCCGCCGTCATGGTGGCGCTGTGCCTGTGCCAGGTGGGCGAGTTCTCCTTCGTGCTGGCCAAGGTCGGCGTTGCCCACGGCCTCATGGACGCGGGCAACTACCAGCTGTTCCTGGCCGCCAGCATTCTGACCATGGCGCTCACCCCGCCGCTGATGGCCCTTTCCCCCCGCGCGGCGGACTGGGTGCGCTCGCTGCCGGTGTTCCTGCGCATGCCCAAGCGCCCCTTCGAGCGGGAGATGGAAACCGTGTGCGTCGGGCGCGACTGCATTACAGACCACCTCATCATCGTTGGCTTCGGCGTGGGCGGCAGGCACCTGGCGCGGGCGGCCAAATCCTTCGGCGTGGCGTACCGCGTGGTGGAAATGAACCCGGACACCGTGCGCCAGAGCGCAGCCGAGGGCGAGCCCATCATGTATGGCGACGCCAGCCAGAGCGCCGTGCTGGAGCACGTGGGCATAGACCGGGCGCGGGTGCTGGCCGTCGTCGTGGCCGACCCGGCGAGCATCCGGCGCATCACCGACGCGGCGCGCAAGCTCAACCCCAGCCTGCACATCATCGCCCGCACGCGCTATTTGAGCGAGCTGGAGCCGCTCATCGAGCTGGGCGCAAGCGATGTCATCCCCGAAGAGTTCGAGACCTCGGTGGAGATCTTCACCCGCGTGATGATGCGCTACCTTGTGCCGCGCGCGGACATTGAGCGGTTCACGGAGGAGGTGCGCTCCGAGGGGTACGAGATGCTGCGCAAGCAGGAGGCCCACGGCGAGCCCTTCCATGCGCTGAACCGCCAGTTCCCGGACATGGACCTGAGCGCGCTGACCGTTGAGGTGGGGAGCATTCTGGATGGCAAGACGCTGACGGAAACCGACCTGCGGCGCACCCACGGGCTCACCATCGTGGCCGTGGGCCGTGGCGACGAGGTGATGGCCAACCCGGACGGGACCCTGCGCCTCATGGGCGGCGACGTGGCCTATGTCTTCGGCCCCCACGCGGAAATCGCGGCCAAGGCCGGGCTGTTTACGGGCAGAAAGAGGGAGTGGGCGTAGGGGCTACCGTTTCTGATATGCTTGGAACGATAAGGCACTGATGGATTGGGAGGTGCTATGATTATAAAAAAGGATATCCAAGACATCGGAATTATGGACCTTGAGGAGTGGGTTGAAAAGCAGATTCCTGAAAATGACCGACTAGAGTTTAAAGTTGGATTGTCAGAGGATCGCCATTCAAAGGAAACCTGGGGGCCTGGCAATCTGATTCTCTCTGAAGTGGCCAAGGAGGCTATTCTTAAAGAACTTGTTGCATTGTCTAATGCAAATGGAGGACACCTTATTATAGGTGTGCGTGAAAGTGAAAAAAGTCCACACTATGCTTGCGAAATAGTGCCGATACCACATTGCGAAGAGCTATTGTCTAGAATAATGGATTCATTGGCGGATAGCGTTGACCCAATGATAACATCTATTAAGTCTAAGTGCATAAGTGTTGGTCAACCTGGATACGGTGTGTTGATTTTTCATACCTTAAGGTCATCATCCGCTCCGCATCGAGTTAGTACAAAGCGGTGCAAAGAAAGTTATATTCGTATAGGGGCATCTTCGAGGCCAATGGGTATGGCTGAAATACAGGCTGCGACACTTAAAACGAATCGTCATATCGTGGAAGGGCTGTGGACTGGTTTATTGCCACAGCCGGGTGGGCCTGAAGTAGGTTGTGTGTTTGTTCTAGAGGCTGGGAAACTGTATGGGGGCGACAGCTATTTTTATTATGAGGGCCGATATGAGGTAAAAGAAGACATGAGTTTGGAAGCTCATGTGAAAGTACGGCATTATGCTGGTGACTCAGTAACATTGTTTGGGGATAGGGTGAAAGTATATAATGTTAATATTGGTGGGGTCATCGTGAACGATGTGATAGTGGCAACATTTACTCGCCCAGATTTTCCTGGAGTGAAACCAAAGATCCAATTCGTAAGGCGGGAATATCTCCCGTAGTTACGCCCCCCGCCCCCTGTTTTTTTCGCCACCACAACGGCTCCCAACATCCCCATGGTTTTTGCCTCGCCTGAGCATGTTTTTGGATACCGCGCTGCCTCTCTGCGGTGGATCATCTACACCCCCGCCTCCTGATTGACCCCCTCCACCACCGCGTCCACATGCACGTCCACGTGCCGGTAGCTGCCGGGCACGATGACGTAGCGGGTGAGGGCGTAGTCGATCTGGTCGATGTAGTCGAGCTTGCCCCAGCCGCCGGGGGATAAGAGCCGCGCCACATCGTTCAGAAAGGGCTCCACGTCGATGTAGTGCCCCTCGAAGTCCACGTTCAGGATGGTGTTTTGGTACACCACCTGGTCAAAGGGCATGGAGTGGCGGATTTCCTCGTAGGCCTCGGGCGAGAGCCCATGAATGTCCGCATACACGCGCACGGCTTCCAATGTCGTCTCCGTTCAGCGCCCGGCAGGGGCGTTTGTTTTTGCAGTGTTGGCGACCATCAGATTGAGCCTGTCAGAT
>JAVBYL010000256.1 GCA_030824035.1 Humidesulfovibrio sp. | reverse complement strand
CCAGGCGCTTTTGCACGCCGCCCGGCCCGCCCAGCCCAGCGCCCAGCTTATCGCCATGGGGCTCCAGAATGCGCGTGAGCACCACGCAGAAGCGCTCGGTGCGCTGCCTGGCGCGGGCGAAGAAGGTCAGAAAGTCGCGGTAGCCGTACAGGCCGGTGAGCATGTCGCGCCGGGGCTGCACCTGGGCCTCGCCGGCGCCCTCGGTCCCGAAGAGGCTGTCGCGCTCCTGGATGAGCGTCAGCCTGTCGCCGGGCTCCGGGGCCCAGGAGGCATCGCCCGCGTGGAGCACCTCGGCGAAGGAGATGTCCTCCTGCACCTCGGCAAGCACGATCTCGCCCTTGTACAGCGTGGGGCTGCGGCCCAGAAGGCGCTCATCGGCGGAGAGGCGCGCCTCGAAGGTGCGGCCCTGGAAGCTGGGCGACCAGATGAGGAACCGCTGGCCCTCCTGCGCGCCCACGCCGCGCCCCAGGCTGAGGGAAAGCCGCTGCATGGGCAGCACCTCAAGGATGCGTCCGCCGTTCTTCACGATGTCCTGGTAGGCGAAAATCTGGTTGCGGCCGTGGTCCTTGGCCGTGCCCACGGCCTTGTTGGCCCCGCGCACCAGCATGCGCGCCTGTTCCCGCGGGGTGCGCTGGAACTGCTGGCCGCGCAGGCTTTGCGGGTAGTTCACAAAGCCCAGGCTGGCGGAGAGGGTGATGTTGTCGCCGGTGACCTCGTCCTGGAAGGTGAGGGCGCCGATGGCCTGGCGCACGGTCTCGGCCAGCTCGTGGCAGGTCTTTGGGCTGGCGTCCGGCACCAGCAGGCCGAAGTTGTCGTTGTGGATGCGCGCGGCGGTGACAGGGCGCGGGCAGGCGGCGGCGATGGCGCGCCCCACTTCGGCCACGATGCGGTCGCCCAGCTGGTAGCCGTAGCGCTCGTTGATGCGCTGGAAGCTGTCCAGGTCGAGCATGATGACGCCCAGGCAGGCGCTGTAGCACTGCAGGTCCGGGTCGCTGCGGCCGCCGCTGGTGGCCTGCAGGCAGTGCTGGATGAGGTCGATTTCCCGGGCCAGGGTGGAGAGGAACTGCTCGCGGCTGGCCAGGCCGGTGAGGGCGTCGGTTACCGCGCGCTTGTGCAGCAGCAGCTGCTCCAGCACGCCGGTGGCCAGGGTGAGCAGATAGGGAGGCAGGGTCTTGGGCGCGGGCAGGCGCACCCCGCGCGCCACAAAAAGCCCCAGGCATTCCCCGCGCAGCACCAGCGGCAGCGTCAGCTCCCGCGCTGCGTGGTCGTAGCGCAGCCGTGGCGGGGCCTGGCCCTCGCGCGGGAACGACAGGCTGTACGAGGAGAAGGGCAGGAAGGCGTGGATGGCGTCCTTGAGGGCGTGCTCCAGGTCGATGAGGTCCTGCCGGGAGAGGCTCACGGTGGTGTTGGCGAAGATGTCGGCTGGAGGTCGCATGGGCGTCTTCCTACCCTGCGGGGCGGCGCAGCACAAGGGGCTTGCGGAGGGGCCGGGGGAGAAATCTGTGGACTTTGGCCGGGAATCGTGCAATGCAGACCTTCCCAAAAAGCCTGGAGCAACATTCGCGGGCAGAAGTATTGGAAATGGACGTTCTCGCAGATCTCACCAGCCTTCGCGAGCGCTGCCGCAACTGGCGCGCCCAGGGGCTCACCCTGGCCCTGGTGCCCACCATGGGCTACCTCCACGCCGGACACCTCTCCCTGTTCGACCACGCCCGCACACTCGCCGACCGGCTGGTGGTCAGCGTCTTCGTCAATCCCACCCAGTTTGGCCCCAACGAAGACCTGGACCGCTACCCGCGCGATCTGGAGCGCGACACGCGCCTGGCCGCCGAGCACGGCGTGGACCTGCTGTTCACGCCGGAGGCCGGGGCCATGTACCACCCGGACCACGCCACCTGGGTGGAGGTGCCGGAGCTGGCCCAGGGGCTGTGCGGCGCCTCGCGCCCGGTGCACTTCCGGGGCGTGTGCACGGTGGTGACGAAACTTTTCGGCCTGGTGCGGCCGGATGTGGCCGTGTTCGGCCAGAAGGACTGGCAGCAGCTGGCCATCATCCGGCGCATGGTGCGCGACCTGGACCTGGGCGTGGAAATCGTCGGCAGGCCCATTTACCGCGAGGCCGACGGCCTGGCCATGAGCTCCCGCAACGTGTACCTGACGGCTGACGAACGCGCCCAGGCCCCGGCCATCCACGGCGGGCTGCTGCGCGTGCAGGCGGCCCTGAAGGCGGGCGAGGCCGACGCCGCAAAATTGGCCCTTATCTTCCGCGCGCACTTGGCCGAAAAGCTGCCAGGGGCGCGTGTGGACTATGCCGAGTTTGTCCACCCCGATAGCCTGGGCCCTGTTGCGCGCCTGGGCGCGCCCACACTCCTGGCCGTTGCGGTGTTCCTCGGAAAAGTCCGCCTTATAGACAACATGTTGCTGGAGGTGTAAGCACACTTGCCCAGACGCACTTTTTTAAGCGCCAAGATCCATGGAGCCACCCTCACCTCGGTGAATCTGGACTACGAGGGCAGCATCTCCATCGATACAGCGCTGCTCGAACTGGTGGGCATACTGCCGTACGAGCGCATCGACGTGTACAACATGGCCAACGGGGAGCGGCTGACCACCTACGCCATTCCCGGCGAGCCAGGCGAGATCTGCCTGAACGGAGCCGCCGCCCACAAGGGCAAGGCCGGGCAGAAGGTCATATTAGCGACATACCTGGAGCTGGAGCCGGAAGAAATTTCCGCGCACAAGCCCAGGGTTATTCGTGTGGATGCCGCCAACAGGCCCGAGGCGGTCCACTGAACTATCCTTACCTGATATACTTTTGGAGGACTGCATGATTTCACCGAAAAGCCGTTACATGTTCACGTCCGAGTCCGTCACCGAGGGACACCCGGACAAGGTGGCCGACGCCATCTCCGACGCCGTCCTGGACGCCCTCATCGGTCCGGACCCCGCCTCCCGCGTGGCCTGCGAAACCCTGGTCACCACCGGCATGGCCTTCATCGCCGGCGAGATAACGACCAAGGCCTACGCCGACCTGCCGACCATCGTGCGCGAGACCGTGAAGGAAATCGGCTACAACAGCTCCGAGATGGGCTACGACTACGCCACCTGCGCGGTCATGTCCTCCATCGATAAGCAGAGCGCGGACATCGCCCAGGGTGTTGACCGCGTGAAGCCCGAAGACCAGGGCGCAGGCGACCAGGGCATGATGTTCGGGTTTGCCAGCAGGGAAACCCCCACGCTGATGCCCGCGCCCATCTACTACGCCCACCAGCTTTCCCAGCGCCTCACCTTTGTGCGCAAGCAGGGCATTCTGAAGTTCCTGCGCCCCGACGGCAAGACCCAGGTGGCCGTGGAGTA
>JAVBYL010000162.1 GCA_030824035.1 Humidesulfovibrio sp. | reverse complement strand
GCCGTGTGCCAGAACATCCTGAAGGTTGGCGGCGATGTGGACGCCAAGGGCAAGGCCGGGCAGATCGAGATCTCCAAGAACCTGCAGATCGCCACCGCCGCCGTGGACGCCCTGGGCCTGTGCCTGTTCGTGGCCTTTGCCGTGTTGGACAACGCCGACGGCGTGCCCACCATCGCCGAGCTGGTCAGCGCCCTCACCGGCAAGCCCTACACCGTGGACGATGTCGTCGCCCTGGGCGTGAACACCCTGAAGGACGAGATTGCCTTCAACACCGCCGCCGGGTTCACCGCCAAGGACGACCAGCTGCCGGACTTCTTCCGCAACGAGAAGCTGCCGCCCCACGGAACCACCTGGGACTTCACCGCCGAGGAAATGCAGGCCGCCAAGGTGTGCTAAAGACCATCGCTTAAGCAGGGAGAATGAGGGGGGAGCGCCGCTTCCCCCTCATGCCCGTCAACCCGCCATTTTTGTCCCTTCTCCGGCCAAAACCAGGCCATATTCCTCCGGTGCTCAAATCCCATGCTATGCTTGCGTCATTTGCGCTGGGCATGGTGTTTGGCGTGCAAACGCAGGAGCATCCATGCCCGGCCCTTCCCTTTCACTTGAGCGCGACGAAAATGGCCGAATCGCCGTGCGCACCCTGAACATTGGCGGCAAGGCCAAAACCCGGCGCTACGCCTACGATTCCGCCGGTCTCTTGGCCCGCGTTACCGATGGCTACGGCGCGCTGCTGGAGTCCTACCAGTACGATCGTGAGGGGCGACGCCTCGCAGAACTCAACCCGCAACGCTTCAACGGAGAGCGGCGCTACAGTTACAGCCCCGGCGATCGCTTGCTCCAGGCCGGGCTGGTTCAATACGGCCACGAAGCGAGCGGCTTCCGCAATCTGAAGGTTGAAGGCGAGCGTGAGACGCGCTACCACTACGAGCCGTCCGGCCTGCTCATGGCCGTGGAATTGCCGGGTGGTCGGCGCATCGACTACGCCTATGACGCCAAGGGCCAGCGCACGGAAAAGCGCTTGGATGGTCGCGTGGTCGAGGCCTATCGCTGGCTGGACCCGCTGCGACTGTGCGAGTTTTTTGACGGACGCGAGTGGTGGCGGCTGGCGTATCTCAAGGGCCGGACGGCCGTTGGCGTGACGAACGGCGACGACTCGTACTTCCTGCTCTGCGACCACCTGGGCACGCCGCTGGCCCTTGCCACAACGGATGGCCATGTTGTACAGACGATGCAATATGACAGCTTCGGCAACCTGTTGCAGATCCGGGGCGAGGTGGTGCGCTTGCCCATCGGCTTCGCGGGCGGGCTCTTTGACGTCGACACCGGCCTGACGCGGTTCGTCTGGCGCGACTACGACGCCGCCACCGGCCGCTTCACCGCGCTGGACCCCATGGGCGCAAAGGGCGGCGACACGGATTGGTATGGCTACTGCGTCGATGACCCGGTCAATCGGGTGGACGTGTGGGGGCTGTGGTCTTTGTTTGGAATCGAATTTGGTGGAGACGGCAGGCCCGTCTGGCAGCCCAAATACGGCAATTGGGGCGGGCAGGATTGGAGCGGCGGTCAGAATCCGAAACGGCATGACGGGCAGGATGGCGACGCGGTTCCCGTGGATAGCTCCGACACTGCGTACAAGCGCCACGATGAGGCCTGGGGCCGCTGCGAGGGCGAGGACATCCTCTCAAACCACCCAGCTAAATGGCGCAAGGACTGCAAGAAGGACGCGGACAAAGTGCTTGTGGACGACCTGAAGATGTTGCCAGATGATCCGAAAGGCTGGGAAAGCCCGCCTGCGTCAGGGGCGGAAGAGCCCGCAGACCGCTTTCGAAAAGGTGCAATATGGATATTCCAGTAGCCAGCAAACGCCAGAAACACGATCCCGGGCTTTCGCTTGGCGTCATGTGCTACATGGCGGCCCTGCTGGCCTATTTGCTCCAAACCAATTGGCGAATTGGCTATTCAAATGTCGAAACGTTCCTACTCCCGATATTGCCCTGGCTGCTGACCGTCGGTTTGCTGCTGCGATTTCGGCAGCATCCACTCAAACGATACTGGTGGGTGCTTCCAACAATCGTCATCGCGAATCCGACTTTGTTGATCATTTGCCTTATGATGCTCGCCTGGTCCATAGGCGGCTTCGTTTAATCGAGACACGCCAACTGCCCCGGCCCGGACTCACCGCTGGACCGGGGCACTGTTTTGCTGGCGACGACGGGCCGCTGGCCGCTTTACCGCCCTTGCCCCCCCTGCTTGTCCCTCTAATCCAGCGTTTTGCGATAGCGGCGCATGCCGATGGCGATGACCGCGCAGAGGAACAGCGCGATGGGCCAAACATGCGTGAGGGATTCCAGCGGCCCGTTGCCCTTGAGCAGGATGCCGCGCACCAGCCGCAGGTAGTGTGTCAGCGGCAGGGCGGACCCGATGACCTGCGCCCAGCCCGGCATGCCCCGGAAGGGGAACATGAAGCCGGACAAGAGCAGCGAGGGCAGGAAGAAGAACACGCTCATCTGCACGGCCTGCAGTTGGTTTTTGGCGATGGTGGACAGCGTGACGCCGACGCTTAAGTTTGCGGCGATGAACACCAGCGAGAGCAGGAACACCGGCGGCAGGCTGCCGCGCAGGGGCACGTTGAACAGGAACCGCGCGGCCAGGATGATGAGCGTCATTTGGATGTAGCCCACCATGATGTACGGAATGATCTTGCCCACCATGACCTCCAGGGGCCGCACGGGCGTGGAGAGCAGGTTCTCCATGGTTCCGCGCTCGCGCTCGCGGGTTATGGCCAGGGAGGTGATCATGGTGAGGGTGAGGGTGAGGATGACGCCCATGAGGCCGGGCACGATATTGTACTGGGTGATGGCCTCGGGGTTGTATTCCGCGTGGGTGCGCAGGGTCACGGGCGATTCGGCGGGGGTGTAGCCCGCGCTTTTGGGCAGGTCGCGCGCCAGCACCTGGCTCACCACCTCGCGGATGGCGGCCATGGGTCCACCTGTGGCGGCGGGGTCGGTGGCGTCCGCTTCCAGCAGCAGCACGGGCTTTTCTCCGCGCAGCAGGTCGCGCGAAAAATTCTGGGGGATGGTGAGCACGAACTGCACCCGGCCCTCGCGCAGGGCCTGGTCGGCCTGCTCGCGGCTGGAAAGGTGCTCGGTGACGCGGAAGTAGGTGCTGGTTTGCATGCCCGCCACTATGCCGCGGGCGTAGGGCGAGTTGTCCGCCGAGAGGATGGCCGTGGGCAACTGGCGCGGGTCGGAGTTGATGGCGTAGCCGAAGAGGATGAGCTGCATGAGCGGAATGCCGATCATCATGGCGAAGGTGACGCGGTCGCGCCGCATCTGGATGAACTCCTTGTACACCATGGCCGAGAAGCGCCGGAAGCAGAACACGCCGTTGTCGCCGGTCATGATTT
>JAVBYL010000019.1 GCA_030824035.1 Humidesulfovibrio sp. | reverse complement strand
GACTGTCCGGGGATGATGGACTCGGCGACGTCCTTCTTGAGTTCCTGGAGCTTCAGGATCTTCTCTTCCACCGTGTTCTGGCAGATCATCTTGTAGGCGAAGACCTGCCGCTTCTGGCCGATGCGGTGGGTGCGGTCCGTGGCCTGGTTTTCCACGGCGGGGTTCCACCACGGGTCGTAGTGGATGACGTAGTCTGCGCTGGTGAGGTTCAGGCCCGTTCCGCCCGCCTTGAGCGAGATGAGGAAGATGGGGATGTCCGGGGAGTCGTTGAACCGGTCCACCTGCTCGAAGCGGTCCTTGCTGGAGCCGTCGAGGTAGGCGAAGGGCACGTCGCGTATTTGCAGCCAGGAGCGGATGATGTGCAGCATTTGCACGAACTGGGAGAACACCAGCACCTTGTGGCCACCCTCGATGATGTCCGTCACGAGATCCTTGAAGGCATCGAACTTGCCGGAGGGCAGGTTGGTGTTGATGCCGGGGATGTCGAGCTTGAGCAGGCGCGGGTGGCAGCAGATCTGGCGCAGCTTGAGCAGGGCGTCCAGAATGGACATCTGGCTCTTGGCCAGGCCCTTTTCGTCAACGTCCTTCAGCACCTGGGCCTTGAGCTTGGCGGCCAGCGCGCCGTACAGGTCGCGTTGTTCGTCGGCCAGTTCGCAGTAATGCGTGGTCTCGATCTTGGGCGGCAGGTCCTTGGCGACCTCGTTCTTGGTGCGGCGCAGGATGAAGGGCTTCACGCGGCTGCGCAGGTAGTTCAGCGTCTCGTCGTCGGCGTCCTTGATGGGCTTGACGATGCCGCGCTGGAAGGAGTGCTGCGAGCCGAGGAAACCGGGCATGAGGAACTCGAAGAGGCTCCACAGCTCGAACAGGTTGTTCTCAATGGGCGTGCCGGAAAGGCACAGGCGCATCTCCGCATCCAGCCTGCGCACGGAGCGCGCGGTGATGGTGTTGGGGTTCTTGATGTTCTGCGCTTCGTCCAGGATGACCACGATGTACTTGTACTTGGTCAGCTCCTCAAGGTCGCGCCGCAGCAGCGCGTAGGTCGTGATGATCAGGTCCGAGTCCTTGATGCGGGCGAACAGGTCGTCGCGCTTGGCCCCGTAGATGATGAGGCGGCTCAGTTCCGGGACGAATTTAGCGGCCTCGCGCTCCCAGTTGGGCAGCACGGAGGTGGGCACGACGATGAGGCAGGGGCCCTTTGCGCCGCGCTCGTGGATGGACTGGATGAATGAGAGGGTCTGCACGGTCTTGCCCAGGCCCATTTCGTCGGCCAGGATGCCGCCAAAGCCATATTCCCGCAAAAAGTTGAGGTACGACATGCCCATGAGCTGGTACGGGCGCAGGGTGGCGTTGAGCCCGCGCGGGGGCGGGATCTGCCTGATCTGCTGGAAATTGCTGATCTTCTCACGCAGTTTGACGAAGTAGGCGTCGGTTTTGGCGCCGGGCATGTCGTCCAGCAGGTTGTCCAGAACCGGGGCCTCGAACTGCTGGAACTTCTTCTGCGGCGGCTTCTCCGGGTCGTAGCCCAGGGCCTTGAGCTTGTGGCCGATGCGCCGTAGCCACGATTCCGGCAGGCTGGTGTAGGAGCCGTCCTTGAGCTGCACGTAGCGCTTCTTTTGCACCCACGCCCGCCAGATGTCCTCGATGGGAACCTTCTGGTCGTCGTACTGGATGGTGAGGTCGAGGGTGAACCACTTGTTCTCCTCGTCGCTCGTCACCTCGGCCACTATTTCCGGCTTGGATAGGCGCACCTTGTAGCGCGTCAGGTTCTGCTCGCCGTAAACGCGGTAGCCCTCCACCAGCATGGGGTAGAAGTCGAGGAGGAAATTGATGGCGGCTTCCTGCTCCATGAACCAGGTGTGGTTGCTGCGCGGCTGGAAGCCCATGTGCTGCAGCTCGGCAAAGAGCACGGCCTCCTCGTCCTGCGCGCGGCGGATGAGGTAGCTCTTGTCGCCAAAGCGGTAGCTGCCGGTCTGCAGGTCCGGGTTGGGGCCGGGCAGGGTGACCTCGCCGTGCTCCGTCTCGTACATGCACTGGATTTTGAGCACCAGCAGGCTGCCTTCCTCGTCGAGGAACAGCTTGGGGTTGAACTCCGCGGGCTGGAAGATGGGGCCCATGCGCTCCAGGAAGTCCTCCTGGCCGTGCAGGTCGGAAACCGGGATCTTGGTCCATACGCGGTCGAGATATTCGCTGATGTCGGCGTGGGGCACGATGGGCGCCTGCTCGACCATTTCCTGGATGAGCTCGGGGTCCAGACCGGTTTGCACGGGGTGGAAGCTGCCCTTCCAGAACACCCACAGCGGCATGCGGCCATAGAAGAAGATTTCGTCTTCCTTGCGGATGGAGAAGGGGGGCCGGTCCTCGCGGGAGAGCATGATGTCGAAGCCAAGGCCGTCCTCGGAAAGCTGCGGGGAGAGCTTGAGCTGCAAGGTCTTGGTTTCGATGCGAATGGGCTGGTCCGTATCGCGCAGGTAGAGGTAATACTCGTTCTTGATGGCGCGGAAGAACCAGGAGTGCAGCCCGGCGGGCAGCTCCACGCGGTGGCCCTGGTAGTCCAGGTAGTAGGCTATCATGCCCGCCACCTTGGGCAGGCCAGGGGAAAGCTCGCACCAGTCCGGGTTCTTGATGATCTGCTCAAGGGTGATGGGCTGCTGCACGGTGGAGATGCCGGACTTGTTCTGACGCGCGCGCAGGAAGGCCACCTGGAGCCTGCCCGGTTCCGGGTACAGGCGGAAAACGAAATAGTGCTTGCCCGGCTCGGCCTCCAGTTCGGTGGAGAAGAACGTGCGGAAGGTTTGCCGCCATTCGGTGCGGGGCTTGGGCAGCTCGGAGGACTTTTGCGGGCTGGAGAGGGACTTCAGCAGCTTGACGGCGGTGGCGCCCACGTGGCGGCACACGCCAGAGAAGGAATCCGGGCAGTTGCAGTAATAATTGACGCTTCCGTCGCTGAAATTGATGCCCAGCTCGGAGGAATAAATCTGAAAATCATCACCCTGCACCTGACCGTCCACGTCCAGAAACTGCTCGCGCTGCTGCAGGTCAAGCTTCTGAACGCCGTCCGACTCGACGATGGTATAGGCACTCTCGGTGATGTAATCGGGCACCGTTTCCTTGATGAAACGGTTCAGAATATCCCTGAGTTTGGACTCTTCAGCTATGGGCATGCAACCAAAAACTCCTTGAATATCCTGCCTGAGTGCCTGTTTTGTTGACGCGTACCGGCAATTCAGACGAAAGGCTTGGGGCTTCTCAACGTGTCGTAAACAGCATGGGCCGCTTGGCTTTTCGCGCGCTCTGGTTCATAGTGCGCTCAGCGGTGCTGGCGTTGATGCTCACGCTGAAAATTGTATGCGCAAAAATGGCGCGAAAGGCAAGAGGATAAATAATGCGGCGGCGGACCAGCCCCACAC
>JAVBYL010000183.1 GCA_030824035.1 Humidesulfovibrio sp. | reverse complement strand
GTTCATCAACCGCCGCGACAAAGAGTACGTGCGCCACGGGTTTTGACTGAGGAAGAAGCCCGGCCAGGCGCGGCCAGGCTGAGGACAGCCGGAAGACGATTCAGCGGCGCATTGCCGCACCATGAGGCCGGGGTTTCGAGGGGGAGCCCCGGCCTTCCCGCGCCCGCCGCACATTCGACAGCCCCCCCCTGCCTTGCCCGTCGACCTCCCGCCGATACTTGGCACTGTTGTTGCTCATATGCCGTCCAAAGGCGGCTGTTCCCTTGTTCTGCGCAGTATTTGCGCAGCCAGCCGCCACAACGCGCACACATCGGAGCAGAACATGCACATGCGAAGAATCGCAGCGGCCACCGTGATGTTGGTTCTTCTTTCCAGCATTCCCGCCATGGCGGGAAACGGCAACGACGCCGACGAGGTGTTGAGGCAGATCGAGCGGATTTTGAATGATGTGGAGCAGGCCCAGGCCATTGTGAACAACCGGCACTCCCACGGCGAGATGCTCCGCGCCCAGGAGGTGCTGCACCGCAGGGAGGCCGAGCTGGAGCGGGCGCGCATCAATGCCATGTCCGCCGCCACCGGGGTCTCGCGCAACCGGATCATGTCGCTGCGCGCCCATGGCAGAACCTGGTACGGCATCGCCGCCGACCTGGGCGTGAGCCCCCGCGTGGTGGGCCTGCCCGCCCCCGCATACGCCGGGCCGCACGGCCGCCCGCAGGAGTGGCACGACTGGCGCGACGACCACGGCCACGGCGGCTACTACAACAAGGGCAAGCACACGGGCTGGAAGAACGGCATGCCCCCGGGCCAAGCCAAGAAGCAGCACCGCGACGACAGGCACGATGACCGCGATGGGCGAAATGGGCGAGACGACCGCGACGGGCACGGCGGGCGCGGCAACTAGGTCAACGGAACCGCACTTCTCAAGGCCGGGGCTCCGCATTGGGCTCCGGCCTTTTTTGCGGCCAGCCGGGCGCGC
Source organism: Humidesulfovibrio sp. (assembly GCA_030824035.1). GTDB lineage: Bacteria > Desulfobacterota > Desulfovibrionia > Desulfovibrionales > Desulfovibrionaceae > Humidesulfovibrio. The sequence continues at coordinate 2,447 of JAVBYL010000183.1, read as the reverse complement.
CTGGCTCAGCCCAGCTCGAAGCTGGTGATGCCGAACACGCGGCCCAGGTCGAACTCCGGGGCCGGGCCACGGTACATGCGGCCTGTCTCGAACACCGGGCGCATGCCGTGGGACTCGGCCAGGCGCACCGCTCCGGCGTGGGCCATGGGCACGTCCAGGTACACCGGCCCGCCCTTGGCCGCCACGGTGGGGCTGGCGCACAGGCCGTGGAACAGGGCGTGGGCCGCCTCGTCGTCATCGGCAAACAGCGGCCCTATCTTGCTGCCCACGCCGCAGGGCCGGATGACACCGTACCCGGCCAGGCTGCCGCCACGCGCAAAGCCCAGGGCCGTGTGGCCGGGCGTGGCCAGCCAGGCCTTCAGGAAGGCAGCGCGCCGCGCCGGGAAGCCCAGCCGGTCGTAGGCCAGCACGTCCTCCAGCGGAAATTGCGCCAGGGGCAGCACGCCCTCCAAAGGCATGTCTGACGGGATGCCGCCAGCGCCCGCAAAAAAACCTTCGTACCGACAATTGCGCAGGGCCAGCGCAAAGCCGCACCTGCGGTAGGTGTCCTGCTGGGCCAGCACCGCGTCCAGCCCGATGACCGGGGTGCCGAGGGCATCGAGGACGCCCACCGCGTGGTCCCACAGGCGCAGGCCATAGCCCCGCCCGCGCAGCTCCGGCACCACGATGTACAGGCCGATGAAGCCGAGGGCGGGAGCGCCCCCTCCATCACCATAGGCCACAGCGGAGATGGTGGCCGCCGGACGGCCATCCAGCAGGCCCAGATAATACCCGCGCGGATCAGCCTGCCAGAAGGCCTCGGCATCGCCCAGGCCGGGGTTCCAGCCCTCGGCTGCGGCCAGCCCCAGGGCGAAGTCCAGCTCGGCCCGCTCCATGCGGCGGATGAGATATCCGTCTGCCGTGTTTGCCGCTTCCGCCATGCGTTCCCCCTCCTGCCTGCAACGATTGCGATGGTAACGACGGCACGCCGCGTTGCACGTCAAATGGCAGCGCGGGCGATGATGCCCTGGAGCTCCGAGGCCGCCTGTTTGGGGTCCGGCGCGGAGCACAGGGCCGAGACCACGGCCAGGCCGTCCGCCCCGGCGCGCAGCACACTGGCGGCGTTGCCCGCGTGCAGGCCGCCGATGGCCACCAGCGGGAGCTTGGAGCCCTGGGCCACCAGCGCCCGCGCCCGGGCCAGCCCGTCCAGCCCCCAGCTGGATGTCAATTCGGCCTTGGTGGGCGTTTGGAAGATGGGGCTCAGGCCGTAATAGTCCACCAGCCCCTGCGGCAGGGCCTCGGCCGCGCGCAACTGGTCCAGGTTCTCAATGGACAGGCCCAGGCGGACCCCCGCCCCGAGCAGACGCCGGGCCTCGGCCACGGGCATGTCGCCCTGGCCCAGGTGCACGCCCTGCGCGCCAATGGCCAGGGCCACGTCCACGCGGTCGTTGATGACCAGCGGCACGCCCGAAGGGGCCAAGAGCGCCAGCAGCGCCCGGCCCAGCTCCAGGAACTCGCGAGTGTCCGCGTGCTTCTCCCGCAATTGCACCACGCTGACCCCGCCCGCCACCGCGCGCGCCACCACGTCCAGCAGCGGGCGACCCAGGCACAGGGCGCGGTCGGTCACCAGGTACAGGCTCAGGTCCACGGCTAGCGCTTCACCTTGATGTGGTTGGCCACGTCCTCGGCGGTCATGGCGTACAGGGCGTCGTAGAAATACAGCTGCAGGGTTCCGGGGCCGCTGGCCTTTGCCGCCGCCATCTCGCCCGCTATCTTCATGGTCACTGTGGCGTGCAGGGCCGCCTCGAAGGGGTTCTTGTTCACCGCTGCAAAGGCGCCGCACAGGGCCGAGGCCGTGCAGCCCAGGCCGGTGACGCGGGGCATGAGCTCGCTGCCGCCCAGCACGCGCACGCGGAAGCCCTCGGTACAGACGATGTCCGACTCGCCGCTGACCACCACCGCGCCGCCGTGCTTGCGGCGCAAGGCCCGCCCGGCCTGAATGGCCGCGTCCGCGCCGCTGGTGCTGTCCACGCCCTTGCCGCCGCCCGCCTCGCCCGCCAGGGTCATTATCTCCGAGGCGTTGCCACGGATGATGAAGGGCTTGTGGCGGGCCAGCAGGGCCAGGGGCGTGGCCGTGCGCACCGTGCTGGCGCCAGCGCCCACGGGGTCCAGGATCACCGGCACCCCGACAGCATCCGCCGCTGCCCAGGTGGGCTCCATGGCGGCCAGGTATTCCTGGGCCACGGTGCCCAGGTTGATGACCAGCGCGCCGGAAATGGCGACCAGCTCGGCCATTTCCTCCTCGGCGTGGCTCATGATGGGCGAGGCGCCCAGGGCCAGCAGGGCGTTGGCCGTGCTGTTGGTCACCACGTAGTTGGTGATGTTCAGCACCAGGGGCTTGTTGTCCCGGATGGCCTGGATGTCGCGGTATACCTTGTCGGCGTCGGTCATGGGGCGCTCCTGTGGGG
>JAVBYL010000030.1 GCA_030824035.1 Humidesulfovibrio sp. | reverse complement strand
CCGTTCAGGGCCTGGGCAATCCCCTTGTACAAGGAATCCTCAGTGACGCGCATGAGCTTTTCAGCCTCGGCGCTCACTGCCCCAACCCCAAAGGTCCGTGCGGAATCGCCATGGAAGCCTTGGTAAATGACCCCCATGTCGATGCTCACAATATCCCCTTCCCGCAGAATCCGGGAGGTGGAGGGGAAACCGTGAACAACGACCTCGTTCACCGAACAACAGATGGCAAAGGGAAAGCCAAGGTAGCCGAGGAAGGCCGGCTTGACCTGGAATTCGTCGCACATTCTGCGCGCGGTTTCTTCAAAGAGCATGGTCGAAACACCGGGTCGAACCTGCTCGCCTATGGCGTCCAGGATGCGCGACACAATGCGTCCGGCCTCGCGCATGAGGCCAAGCTCCTTCTCGTTTTTGAGAAAGATGCCTCGAAGCTTTTTCAAACTACTGCCTGCCCTTGACCCGAGCCTGCTTGCCCATGAGCCCCTCGTATTGACGAGAGATCAGGTACGACTCGATTTTCCCCATGAAGTCCATGGCCACGCCGACGACAATGAGCAGGCTCGTGCCGCCGAAGTAGAAGGGAAGGTTGAACTGGCTGATGAGCATCATGGGAAGCACGCAGATGATGGACATGTACAGCGCGCCCCACAGGGTGATGCGCGCAAGCACCTTGTCGATAAACTCACGGGTCTTGGCGCCAGGCCGAATCCCGGGAATGAACCCGCCCTGCTTCTGGATATTCTCAGAGATGCCCTTGGGATCAAAGAGAATGGCCGTGTAGAAGTAGGCGAAGAACAGGATGAGTCCAACGAAGGCAAGGTTGTACAGCACCGACGAGGGGCTCAGGTACTGCGACATGTCCTTCAACCACTCAACGCTGGAGAAGTTCGCCAAAGTCGCCGGGAAGAGCAGGATGCTCGAGGCGAAGATGGGAGGAATGACGCCAGCGATATTGATGCGCAGCGGCAAGTGCGTGGTCTGTCCGCCCACCATCTTTCGGCCGAGCATGCGCTTGGCGTAGTGGATGGGGATACGGCGCTGCCCGCGCTCGACGAAGACGATGAAGGCCAGCACGGCGGCCATGAGGACCACGATGAGCAGCAGCACGATGAGCGAGAGTTCCCCCGCGCTCACCAAGCGGAAGGTGTTCACCAGGGCGGAGGGCAGCCCCGCGACGATGCCGGCAAAGATGATCATGGAGATCCCGTTGCCGATGCCGCGCTGGGTCATCTGCTCGCCAAGCCACATGAGGAACACGGTTCCGGCCGTCAACGTGACCATGGTCACCAGGCGGAAGCTCCAGCCGGAAAGGAGAACAAGAGAAGCACCCGAGGGGCTCTGCATGCTCTCCAGGCCGACGGCGATGCCGAGGCCCTGGATACAAGTGATGAGCACCGTGCCGTAACGCGTGTACTGCGTTATCTTTTTCCGACCCTCGGCCCCCTCCTCCTTGCTCAACCGCTTGAGCTCGGGGCTCACCACGGTAAGAAGCTGGAGGATGATGGAGGCCGAGATGTAAGGCATGATGCCCAGTGCGAAAATGGACAACTTCATCAGGCCGCCGCCGGAGAACATGTCAAACAGGCCGAACAGGGTGTTCGAAGCGCTGTTGAAGAACTCTGTGAGCGCATGACTGTCCACGCCCGGCACCGGGATGTGGATCCCGAGGCGGTACACGGCCAGAAGAACGAAGGTCCAAAGGAGCTTTTTCTTCAGCTCTGGCAGACGGGCGAGATTTTCGACACCGGAAAGAGCCACAGTTTACTAACCTTCCAGAGCTTTTACGGTTCCGCCAGCCTTGGCGATCTTCTCCGCAGCCTGGGCGCTGAAACGGTGGGCTTCGATGCTCACCTTAACAGTCACATCGCCGCGGGAGAGAATCTTGACCGGAACGCCGTTCTTGCACAGCCCTCTGTTGTAGATGGCCTCGAGGGTGATCTCCTCGGCGCCGACAAAGGCGGCCAGCAACTGGTCAAGGTTGATGGCCTCGTACACCACGCGGTGCGGGTTTTTGAAGCCGCGCTTGGGCAGGCGGCGGGCCAGAGGCATCTGACCACCTTCGAACCAGGCAGGGCGACCGCCGCCGGAGCGGGAGTTCTGGCCCTTGTTGCCGCGACCGGAGGTACAGCCAGAGCCGGAGCCGGGACCACGGCCAACGCGCTTGCGCTGGGCGTACTCTTCCGGGAAGGGATACAGTTCGTGGAGTCTCATGACTTGGTCACCTCAATCAGGTGCTTCACTTTCTCGATCATGCCCGCAACTGCGGGGGCTTCTTCAAAGGACTTTTCCTGCCGGATGCGCTTGAGGCCCAGTGCGTCCAGGGTCTGGCACTGCTTGGGCGAACAACCGATGCGGCTGCGGACAAGTTTCACCTTCAACACGGTCAACCTCTCTTCTGTCTTGGGGCGCTGGCGCCTACTTCCTGGGCGTGGACAGCGTCATGCCGCGCACTTCCGACACGCTCTCAGCGCTACGCAGGGCGGCAAGGCCGCTCATGGTGGCGCGCAGAACGTTGTGCGGATTGCAGGTGCCGATGGCCTTGGTCAGGATGTCGTGGATGCCCACGGCCTCCATGACCGCGCGAACCGGGCCGCCGGCGATGATGCCGGTACCGCGGCTGGCGGGCTTGAGCATGACGCGGCCAGCTCCGAAGCGACCCAGAACCTCGTAAGGCAGGGTGCCGTCGAGCACGGGCACGGTGATCATGCCCCTGCGGGCCCTGTCCGTAGCCTTGCGGATAGCCTCGGGAACCTCATTGGCCTTGCCCAGGCCATAGCCAACCTTGCCCGCCCCGTCGCCAACAACGACCAGGCAGCTGAAGCTGAACCGGCGGCCGCCCTTGACGACTTTGGCCACGCGGTTGAGGTAGACGATCTTTTCGATGAAACCGGAATCGTTCTGTTCCATTTTATCCTACCCCTAGAATTTGAGACCGCCCTCACGGGCGCCGTCGGCAAGGGCTTTGATCCTGCCGTGATAGAGGTAACCATTGCGGTCGAAAACACAGGCCTCGATGTTCTTGGCCTTGGCTTTTTCCGCAATGTCCTTGCCGACGCTGGCGGCCCCTTCACGGTTCGGCTTGGTCACCGTTCCGCTACGGGTAAGACTCAGCGTGGACGAGCTGACGATAGTTGCGCCCGTCTCGTCGTCCACGAGTTGAGCGTAAATGTTCATATTCGAACGGAAAACCACCAGCCGGGGCTTGTGCTGGGTACCGTTCACCTTCTTGCGGATGCGCACCTTCCTGCGATGGCGCGCCTGTTCTTTGCTCATCTTCATGGCCGCACTCCGCTATTTTTTGGAACCGGATTTACCGGCCTTGCGCCTAATGTGTTCTTCCGCATACTTGATGCCCTTGCCCTTGTACGGCTCAGGCGGGCGCACGCGGCGAATCTGCGCGGCAACCTCGCCCAGGAGCTGCTTGTCAATGCCGGAAAGGGTCAGCTTGACACCTTCCACGGCGGCATCGACGCCCTGCGGCAGGGGGTACTCGACCGGGTGGGAGAAGCCCACCGTCAGGACAACTTTTTTGCCCTGCACGGCCACTTTGTAGCCCACGCCGATGACCTCAAGGGTACGCTGGAAGCCCTTGGTGACACCCTCAATGCAGTTTGCGAGAAGGGTGCGGCGCAATCCGTGCTGGCCACGGGCCAGGCGCGAATCATCCACACGGGACACGACCACTTCAGCTCCCTCGATCACATAGCTGACCGAAGGGTGCACGGGGGTGGACAAGGAACCCTTGGGGCCCTTGATCTGCACGGCTTCAGAGCCGACTTTCACCTCCACCCCGGCAGGGATGGGAACAGGTTTTTTCCCGATACGTGACATGACTACCTCTTACCAGATTTCACACAGAAGTTCGCCGCCGACTTTTTCGGCGACAGCCTGACCACCAGCCAGAACGCCGTGCGAGGTGGAGAGGATGCAGATCCCGAGTCCGTTCTGGACACGGGGGATATCCTCAACACCGACGTACGAGCGACGGCCGGGGGTGCTGACCTTTTTCAGCCCGCAGATGGCGGGTTTGCCGGAGGCGTACTTGAGGGTCAGCTTCAGCTTGTCCTCAGTGGCGCCACAATCGGCAATGTATCCCTCGTTCTTCAGAATCTCGGCAATGGCGAGCTTCAGCTTGGACAAGGGCATCTCCACAGTGGAGTGAAAAGCGCCATGCGCATTGCGGATGCGCGTGAGCATATCGGCGATAGGATCAACAACAGACATGGTCCATTCTCCTTAAGACTTACCAGCTGGCTTTGCGCACGCCGGGGAGTTCGCCAGCCAGGGACTTGTTGCGGAAGCAGATACGGCAGCAGCCATACTTGCGCAGGAACGCCCTGGAGCGTCCACAGATGGGGCAACGGTTGTACGCCCTGACTTTGAACTTCGGCTTGCGTTGGGCTTTCACCCTGAGACTTGTCCTGGCCAAACCGGTTTCCTCCTATTTTTTGAAAGGCATGCCAAGGAGGTCGAGCAACAGCTTTCCTTCCTTGTCCGTCTTCGCGGTGGTGGAGATGGTGACATTCATGCCCTTGACTTTTTCCACCTTGTCGATCTCCAGTTCGAAGAAGATCGTGTGTTCCTTGATTCCCATGGTGAAGTTGCCGCGACCGTCAAAACCACGGTCGGGAACGCCACGGAAGTCGCGGACACGAGGCAGGGCGAAGGACACCAGTTTGTCATAAAAGTCCCACATACGTTCACCGCGCAGGGTCACGCGGCAGCCCACGGGCTGGCCTTCACGAAGCTTGAAAGCGGCGATGGACTTTTTGGCCTTGGTCACAACGGCCTTCTGTCCAGCAAGCTTGGTCAGCTCGATAACAGCCTCGTCGATGAGCTTGGAATTCTGGCTGGCTTCACCAAGCCCGATGTTGAGCGAGATCTTCTCAATGCGAGGGATCTCCATGGGGCTCTTGTAGCCAAACTCTTTCTTGAGTTCGCCAGCTACCTTTTCGTGATAAATCGTTTCAAGCCGTCTCATGGCACGCTACCTATTGGAGGGTTTCGTTACACTTCTTACAGAAGCGGGCTTTTTTGCCTTCCTCGTCCACCCGGTAGCCGACGCGCGTGGGTTTCGTGCAAGCATTGCACACCACAGCCACGTTGGACACGTGCACGGGGGCTTCCTTCTCAACAATGCCGCCAGGCTGGTTGGCGTACGGGTTCGCCTTCGTGTGACGGCTCACCTTGTTGACGCCCTCGACCAGGACCCGGTCCTTCTTGCGAAGGAGTTTCAGCACTTTGCCGATCTTGCCTTTATCCTTGCCAGCAAGGATAATCACCTTGTCGTCTTTGCGGAGCTTGCAGTTCATGACTGTATCCTTACGTCCTTACAAGCCCGGTCCTAGAGGACCTCGGGGGCCAGGGAGACGATCTTCATGAAGTTCTTCAGGCGCAGCTCACGGGCAACGGGCCCGAAGATGCGGGTACCCAACGGCTCGTTCGCATTGTTCAGAAGCACGGCGGAGTTGGTGTCGAACTTGATGTAGGAGCCGTCGGGGCGTCCCACTTCTTTCTTGGTCCGAACAACAACGGCCTTCATGACCGCGCCCTTCTTCACTTTGGAGTGAGGCATAGCGTCCTTGATGGACACGACGATAATGTCGCCCACCGAGGCGTAACGGCGCTTGGAGCCGCCGAGCACCTTGATGCAGCAGACAAGCTTGGCGCCGGAGTTGTCGGCGACGTCGAGATTGGTTTCGCTCTGGATCATGACTGCACCTACACCGCTTTCTCAACGATTGAGGACAGATGCCAACGCTTGCGCGCGCTCATGGGACGGTGCTCAATGATGGTCACCTTGTCGCCGATCCCGCAATCGTTATTGGGATCGTGGGCCATGAACTTCTTGCGACGGCGGATATACTTTTTGAACAAGGGATGTTTGACGAGCGTGTCGACGCTGACCACGATGGTCTTGTCGCCTTTGTCGCTCACAACCAGCCCGGTCAGGACGCGCCTGTTGCTCACGTGGTTTGTTTCAGCCATTGGCTTATGCTCCCAATTCGCGCTGACGCTGGATGGTCATGATGCGCGCGATAACTTTCTTGACCGCAGGAATGCGCTGGGTGTTCTCAAGCTGCGCTGTCGCATGCTGGAAGCGCAGATTAAACAGCTCCTTGCGGAACTCGGCCAGTTTGTTGGCCAATTCGGCGGCGTCAAGCGCCCGAAGCTCCTTGGCGTCCATTACTCCGTCCCCTCCTTGACCACGATGACGGTCTTGACCGGCAGCTTGTGAGCAGCACGGGTCAGAGCCACCTTGGCGACTTCAATGTCCACACCCTTGACTTCGTAGAGGATGCGGCCAGCGCGAACGGGCGCGGCCCAACCCTCGGGGGAGCCTTTGCCGGAACCCATGCGGGTTTCAGCGGGCTTCTTGGTCATCGGGTAGTCCGGGAACAAACGAATCCACACCTTGCCGCCACGTTTGATGTGACGCATGATGGCAATACGCGCAGCCTCGATCTGCTGAGCAGTGATCTTGGCCGGTTCCAGGGTCTTCAGGGCAACATCGCCAAAAGCGATGGTGCTGCCTTTCACAGCAGGGCCCTTGATGCGGCCCTTCTGCTTCTTCCGGTATTTCATCTTTTTAGGTGCAAGCATTACTGACCTACCTCGAGAATCTCACCCTTGAAGATCCAAACCTTCACGCCAATGATGCCGTAGGTGGTCTTGGCGGTGGCGTAACCGAAGTCGATGTCGGCGCGCAGGGTGTGCAGGGGCACACGACCGTCGCGGTACCATTCGGAGCGGGCGATTTCCGCTCCGGCCAGGCGACCGGCGCAGGCGACCTTGATGCCCTCGGCCCCGAACTTGCGGGACAGAGCCACCGTGCGCTTCATGGCGCGACGGAAGGCAACACGGCGCTCCAACTGCGTGGCGATGCTCTCGGCCACGAGCTGGGCCTCCACCTCGGGGCGGCGGATCTCGTTCACCTCAATGGTGATGTCGGTGTTAAAGACCTTCTTCAGGTCATCACGAAGCTTCTCGATCTCCGCACCCTTGCGGCCGATGACAATGCCCGGCCGGGCGGTGTGCAGGATCAGGCGGACTTTGCCGCCAGCGCGCTCGATCTCGATTTTGGCGAGGCCGGCGTGATAAAGCTTTTTCTTCACGTACTTACGGAGCTGGTCGTCCTGGAGCACGAAGGCAGGATAATCCTTGGTGCTGAACCAGCGGGAAAGCCAGTTCTTGTTGTACCCCAGGCGGAACCCTAACGGATGGACTTTCTGACCCATGGCGCGCCCCCTACTTTTCCTTCACGACGACGGTTATGTGGCTGGTGCGCTTCAGGATGCGATAGGCGCGGCCCATGGCGCGAGGCATGATGCGCTTCTGGGTGGGGCCTTCGTCGACCAGCACGTTTCCAACCACCAGGGCGTCCACGTCCACGCCAGGCAGCTGCCCGGCGTTGGCAATGGCCGAATACAAGACCTTGCTGATAAGCATGGCCGACTTCTTGGGCGTAAACTTCAGGATGTTGAGCGCATCCTCAACAGGCTTGCCCTTGATGTTCTCCGCCACGATGCGCACCTTGCGCGAGGAAACGCGCACGTACTTGGCGATAGCTTTGGCTTCCATTACTGCGCTCCCTACTTGCCCTTGGCTTTCTTGTCCGCAGCGTGGCCGAAGAAGGTGCGGGTGGGCGCGAACTCGCCCAATTTGTGCCCGACCATGTTCTCCGTCACGAACACGGGGATGAACTTCCTACCGTTGTGGACAGCGAAGGTAATGCCAACCATCTCGGGGAGAATGGTGGAGCGGCGGGACCAGGTCTTGATGACGCGGCGGTCCTTGTTCTCGGAGGCAGTATCGATCTTCTTCGCCAAATGGCCGTCCACAAAGGGACCTTTCTTGAGAGATCTGGCCATGTTCTACTCCTACTTCTGCCCGCGGCGCTTGATGATAAGCTTAGAGGACGACTTCTTCGGCTTGCGGGTCTTGTAACCCTTGCTCGGCATGCCCCAAGGGGAACACGGATGCCGACCGCCGGAGCTTCTGCCCTCGCCGCCGCCCAACGGGTGATCGACCGGGTTCATGGCAACGCCGCGCACCTCGGGACGACGTCCCTTCCAGCGATTGCGGCCAGCCTTGCCCAGGGTGATGTTTTCGTGGTGGATGTTACCCACCTGGCCGATGGTGGCCATGCAGTGGGACAGCACCTTGCGAACCTCGCCAGAAGGGAGGCGAAGCAGGGCGTACGTGCCCTCTTTGGCCACCAGCTGGGCGTAGGCGCCAGCAGCGCGGCAGAACTGACCACCGCGACCGGGGTGCAGTTCCACGTTGTGGATCACGGTACCAACCGGGATGCGGGAGAGAACAAGCGCGTTGCCGGGCTTGATGTCGGCCGCGTCGCCGGAGAGGATGTTGTCGCCGACGCTGAGGCCGAGGGGCGCCAGAATGTAGCGCTTCTCGCCGTCGGAGTAGTGCAGCAGAGCAATGCGGGCGCTGCGGTTGGGATCGTACTCCACATGCGCGACCTTGGCCGGAATGCCGGTCTTGTCACGTTTGAAGTCGATGAGACGGTACAGGCGCTTGTGCCCGCCGCCACGACGACGCGAAGTGATGCGACCGAAGTGGTTGCGACCGGACTTTTTGCACAGACCCTCGGTGAGGCTCTTCTCCGGAGTGCTCCGGGTGATTTCCTCAAAGGTGGAGATGGTCTGGAAGCGGCGTCCAGCCGAAGTGGGTTTAACCTTGCGGATGGACATGGCTACACTCCCTCGAAGAACTCAATTTTGTCGCCCTGGGACAGGGTGACGTAGGCTTTCTTGAAGCCTGCCACCTTGCCGATGACCCGCCCATGGCGGAGACGACGCGAAGGACGCCTGCGAATGATGTTCACAGACTCGACCTTGACATTAAAGGCAGCCTCGACCGCGCGCTTGACCTCGATCTTGTTGGCGGAGTTCGCCACAATGAAGGACACCTGGTTCAGGTATTCCTTCGCGAGATTAGCCTTTTCGGTGATGACCGGCTTGATGAGTATGCTCGTGTAGTCCATGCTACTTCAACCTCTCCTGAACGGAAACAGCGGCACTCTCGAGCATCACCAGCTTCGGGTACAGCAACACATCGTATGCGTTGAGCTGATCCGCCGGAAGCAGTTTGATGCCGGGGAGATTGCGCGCTGAAAGAAGCAGGTTATTATCCGTTTCCTTGAAAACAATCAAGGCTTTTTCCAAACCGAGGCCCTTGGCAACCTCGGCGAAACGCTTGGTCTTCACGTCAGGCAGGTCGAAGCCCTTGAGCACAACCAGCTGATTTTCAGCCAGTCGCGAGGACAGGGCCATTTTCAGAGCCAGGCGGCGGACCTTGCGGTTCACCTTGAACTCGTAGCTGCGGGGCTGGGGTCCGAAGATGATCGCACCGCCGCGCCAAATGGGCGAACGGTTGGAACCGGCGCGAGCGTGGCCGGTGCCCTTCTGCTTCCAGGGCTTCTTGCCACCACCGGAAACAAAGGCGCGAGTCTTGGTGGCGTGGGTTCCCACACGCTTGGCGGCCAGCTGGGCGCGGACCACAAAGTGCAGGATCTCGGGGCGGACTTCCACCTCGAAGATCTCAGGCGCCAGGTCCAGGCTGCCCACTTCCTTCTTGTTCTGATCGAACACGGTAACGGTTGCCATGTTTGTATTCCTTCCTAGCCGGCCTTGCGGATCATCACCAAGCCGTTTTTGCAGCCGGGCACCTGGCCCTTGACCACGATGATGTTTTCCTCGGGGCGGACATCGATGATCTCCACGCTGGACAACGTCACGCGGTCGTCGCCCATGTGGCCGGCCATCTTCTTCCCCTTGAACACGCGGGAGGGCTCGGTGTTGGTGCCGATGGAGCCAGCGGAGCGGTGAACTTTCTCCGCGCCGTGGGTGGCCTTGAGGCCGCTGAAGTTCCAGCGCTTCATGACGCCCTGGAAGCCCTTGCCCTTGGAGGTGCCAGTGACCTTCACCTTCTCACCGGGCTGGAAGATGTCCACAGTGATGTCCTGACCGACTTCATAGCCCTCGACCGCGTCCAGGGGGAACTCCCTCAGGTGGCGGAAAAAGCCCTTGCCGGCCTTGGCCTGATGGCCTTTGGCGGGCTTGGTGAGCTTGCGCTCGGGAATGGCGTCGAACCCGACCTGGACGGCGTTGTAGCCTTCCTTGTCGGAGGTCTTGACCTGCAGAATGGGGCAGGGACCAGCGCTGATGACCGTGACGGGCACAACGGTGCCGTCAGGGGCGAAAACGCGGGTCATGCCCAGCTTACGTCCGAGAAGTCCGAGAGTTTTTGCCATATCTCTCCCCTCCCCTACAGCTTGATTTCCACGTCCACACCGGCGGGCAGGGAAAGCTTGCCCAGGGCGTCGACGGTCTGCTGCGTGGGCTCCAGGATATCGAGAAGGCGCTTGTGAATGCGGATCTCGAACTGCTCACGGGACTTCTTGTCCACGTGAACGGAGCGCTGAACAGTGGTTTTGTGGATGTTGGTGGGCAGGGGGATAGGCCCGGCGATAGCCGCACCGGTGTTCCGGGCGGTATCGACGATTTCCGTCACCGCCTTGTCCAGGATACGGTAATCGTAGGCCTTGAGCTTGATCCGAATACGGTCGCTCGTCATCGCAGCCATACACTCTCCTTCGTTTCCGGGGGCTCAATGGCCCCTCGCCGCGTCCGGCAAGCCGAAGCGCAACTCTGCGGAAATGCTGGGGGTTATCTGGTTCTTAACAAATGGTTCGGGGACGACCCCCGTACATTTTTCTTGAAAGCGGAAGGATGCCTTACGCGCTCCACTCTTCTCCTGTCAAGAAAAAAAGTGGAGCACGCAGGACGACACCCTATTTCTTCTTCATGATCTCTTCGGCAATGCTGCCGGGAACCTGCTCGTAATGGTCGAACTGCATGGTGAAGGTGGCGCGGCCCTGGGTGCGCGAACGCAGATCCGTGGCGTAGCCGAACATGCTGGACAGGGGGACCTGGGCGTTGATGACCTGGGAGGAGACACGCGCCTCCAGGTTGCTCACGCGGCCGCGGCGGCCGTTGAGGTCGCCCATGACGTCGCCCAGATATTCATCAGGCGTCACCACTTCGACGTTCATGATGGGCTCGAGCAGAACGGCGCCGGCCTTGGTGCAGGCTTCCTTGATGGCCATGGAGCCCGCAACGTAGAAGGCCTGTTCGCTGGAGTCGACTTCGTGGTAGGAGCCGTGCACCAGTTTGACCTTGACGTCCACAGCGGGGAACCCGGCCAGGATGCCGTTCTTCAGCGCATCCTCGATACCGCGCCCGATGGGGGCGATGTATTCCTTGGGAATGAGGCCGCCCTTGATCTCGTCCTCGAACACGTAACCGCCGCCCGGGTTGGGCTCGATTTCGATGACGACGTGACCATACTGGCCGCGGCCACCGGTCTGCTTGGCGTGCTTCATGTCGCACTTGGCAGGCTTGGTGATGGTCTCGCGGTAGGCAACGCGGGGGGCGCCCACGTTGGCGTTGACGTTGAACTCGCGCAGGAGGCGGTCAACGATGATTTCCAGGTGCAGCTCGCCCATGCCGGCGATGAGGGTCTGGCTGGTCTCCTCGTTGCCCTTGACGCGGAACGAGGGGTCTTCCTTGGTCAGCTTGGCCAGGCTCTGCGACAGCAGGTCGCGGTCGGCCTTGGTCTTGGGCTCAATGGCGACCTCGATGACCGGTTCCGGAATGTCCAGGGACTCCAGGACAACCGGGGCCTTGAGGTCGGCCAGGGTGTCGCCGGTGGAGACGCTCTTAAGACCGACGGCGGCGACGATGTCACCGGCCAGGGCCTCTTTGATCTCCTCACGCTTGTTGGCGTGCATCTTGAGCAGACGGCCGATGCGCTCCTTCTTGCCATTGCCCGCGTTCACCACGGTGGCGCCGGATTCGATGCGGCCGGAGTAGATGCGCAGGAAGGTCAAGTGGCCGACGAAGGGGTCGGTCATGAGCTTGAAGGCCAAGGCCGCCAGCGGCTTGGTGTCGTCGCAGGGGCACTCGATCTTCTCGTCCTCGTTGTCGGGGTTGGAGCCGATCATGGCCGGAATATCAAGGGGAGACGGCAGGTAGTCGATGACGGCATCGAGCAGCGGCTGCACACCCTTGTTGCGGAACGCGGTGCCGCAAAGCACCGGGCAGATCTTCATGGCGATGGTGGCCTTGCGGATGCCGAGCATGATCTCATCCACGGTGAGTTCCTCACCGGCGAGATACTTCTCCATCATGGCCTCGTCTTCCTCAACAATGGCCTCAAGCATCACCTGACGCAGCTCGTCGTACTTCGCCTTGAGTTCGGAGGGAACCTCGACGGTGTCGAAAGCCACGCCCTTGTCAGCGGCGCCATGGGTGTAGATGATGGCATTGCCATGCACCAAGTCCACCATGCCGGTGTAGGAATCTTCGCTGCCGATGGGGATGTGCAGGGGAACCGGCTTGGCGCCCAGGCGGGTTTTGATCATGTCGACGCAACGGAAAAAGTCCGCGCCGACACGGTCCATCTTGTTCACAAAGGCGATGCGGGGGACCTTGTAGCGGTCAGCCTGGCGCCACACAGTCTCGGACTGGGGCTCCACGCCGGCAACCGCGTCGAACACGGCCACGGCGCCATCGAGAACGCGCAGGGAGCGCTCCACTTCCATGGTGAAGTCAACGTGACCCGGAGTATCAATGATGTTGACGCGATGCTCGCGCCAGAAGCAGGTGGTGGCGGCACTGGTAATGGTGATGCCGCGCTCTTGCTCCTGCACCATCCAGTCCATGGTGGCATTGCCGTCATGAACTTCGCCGATCTTGTGGGACACGCCGGTATAATAGAGGATGCGCTCGGTAGTGGTGGTCTTACCAGCATCAATGTGGGCCATGATGCCGATGTTGCGCTGCCTCTCGCTGGGGACGACTTTGGACACGTGCTAACTCCGTGACTACCAGCGGTAGTGGGCGAAGGCCTTGTTAGCCTCGGCCATCTTGTGGGTTTCTTCTTTTTTCTTCACAGCGCCGCCACGATTGTTGAAGGCATCGAGGAGCTCTGCGGAGAGGCGCTCGACCATGCCCTTCTCGCCACGACCGCGAGCGTAAGAGATGACCCAGCGGATGGCCAGGGCGCTCTGACGGTCGGGGCGGACTTCCATGGGCACCTGGTAGGTGGCACCGCCAACACGGCGGCTCTTGACCTCGAGGTGGGGACGGACGTTGTCCAGGGCCTTCTCGAAGGCGCGGATGGCGTCTTCCTTGGACTTCTCGCCAAGGGCCTCCAGGGCTTCGTAGAAAATGCGCTCGGCGACGCTTTTTTCGCCGGAGTACATGAGGCGGTTGATGAACTTGGCGGCCATGCGGCTGCCGTAAACCGGATCAGGCAGAACCTGACGCTTGGTGACAGGACCTTTGCGGGGCATTGAGTATTCTCCTTCCCGTGCTTGGCGTTACTTCGGACGCTTGGCGCCGTACTTGGAACGACCCTGACGACGGTCAGAGACGCCAGCGGTGTCCAGCGTGCCGCGAATGATGTGATAGCGAACGCCGGGCAAGTCCTTTACGCGGCCGCCGCGGATGAGGACAACCGAGTGTTCCTGCAGGTTGTGGCCTTCGCCGGGGATGTACGCGGTGACTTCGATCCCGTTGGTCAAACGCACGCGAGCGACCTTACGAAGCGCGGAGTTCGGCTTCTTGGGCGTCGTGGTGTACACACGCGTGCACACGCCGCGACGCTGCGGGCATTCGAGCAGGGCCGGGGTCTTTTTGCGCTTGCCGACCTTTTTGCGCGACTTGCGGATCAACTGGCTAATAGTAGGCATGAACCCTCCGAAAGAGTGCTAAAATACAAAGCAAGAGGACCGCTCTTATTCCAGACGCGGCCTGTTGTCAAGCCCCCTGCCCTTTTCCCCCCATGGGGAAACGGGCGAAAGCCACGAAGCTTTCGCCCGATGTTTTCCATATGTCCCTGTTTGGACAACCTAAATCGGCTCAATGAGCAGCGGGTCGTCCTCCAAGTCCTCAAGGAACTTATCCGGGCGCTCAGGCTGCTCGGGCACGCTGATCTCGGCATCGGCGTACTCGCGGTAGCCCGTTCCGGCCGGAACCAGGCGACCCACAATGACGTTTTCCTTGAGGCCGCGCAGCGAGTCGGACTTGCCGGCAAGCGAGGCCTCGGTGAGCACCTTCGTGGTCTCCTGGAAGGAGGCCGCGGAGATGAAGGAGTCCGTGGACAACGACGCCTGGGTGATGCCAAGAACCAGCGTTTCGGCGGTGGCCGGAGTCTGGCTCTGCGCGATGATGGCGTTGTTCTCCTCCATGAACCGGACCTTGTCCACCTGCTCCCCGATGAGGAAGCTGGTGTCGCCCGGGTCGATGATGCTGACCTTCTTGAGCATCTGGCGGACGATGATCTCGATGTGCTTGTCGTTGATGTTAACGCTCTGCACGCGGTAGACGTTCTGGATCTCTTCCACCAGGTAGCGGGCCAGGAACTTCTCGCCCTTGATCTTCAGAATGTCGTGCAGTTCGGGGTAGCCTTCGGTGAGCAGATCGCCCGCCTCCACGAAGTCGCCTTCCTGGACGGTGATGTGCTTGCCCTTGGGTATCAAGTATTCCTTGGTCTCGCCGGTCTCGGGGGCCACCACGATCTTGCGCTTGCCCTTGCTTTCCGGGCCGTAGGAGACGATGCCGTCGATTTCGGAAACGACGGCCTGCTCCTTGGGCTTGCGGACTTCGAAGAGCTCGGCGACGCGCGGCAGACCGCCGACGATGTCCTTGGTCTTGGACGACTCGCGCGGGCGGCGGGCGACGATGTCGCCGGCCTTGACCTCGTCGCCGTCCTTGACCATGAGAATGGCGCCAACGGGCAGCGGGAACTCGGCGCGCAGGGTGCCGCCGGGACGCAGCACGGACACGCCCTTCTCATCGCAAATGGACATGGACGGCTTGAAGTTCGTCGTCCTGTACTCGATGATGGTGTACGTGGCGCGCTGGGTCATCTCGTCGATGCGCTCCTGGTACGTCTTGCCTTCAACGATGTCCTTGAAGTTGACGATGCCGGGAACGTCGGTGATGAACGGCTCGTTGAACGGGTCCCATTCGGCGATGGGCTGGCCCTTGCGGATTTCCTGGCCCTCGGTGACGAGCAGGCGCGCGCCGGAAGGCAGGGTGTACTTCTCACGCTCGCGGCCCTGGTCGTCCACCACGCCCACCTGGCAGCTCTTGCCCAAAACCATGGTCTGGCCTTCGGCGTTGCTGACGTTTCTCATGCGGGAGAAGACGATGCGGCCATTGTGCTGCGCTTCGACGCTGGACTGCTCGATTTCGCGGCTCGCCGTGCCACCGATGTGGAAGGTGCGCATGGTGAGCTGTGTGCCGGGCTCGCCGATGGACTGGGCGGCGATGATGCCGACCGTTTCGCCCACGTTGACGATGTGCCCGCGGGCGAGGTCGCGACCGTAGCAGCTGGCGCACACGCCCTGGGGGCTCTTGCAGGTCAGGCCGGAGCGGATGGTCATGCTGCCGATGCCGGCGTTGTCGATCTTCTCCGCCAGGGCCTCGTCGATGAGCGTGTTGGCTTCCACGATGAGCTCGCCGGTGTCTTCGTCAAACACCGGGAACATGGTGGTGCGGCCAAGAACGCGCTCGGCAAGGCGCTGTTTGATCTCGCCGTCCTTGATGTAGTGGGTCAGCTCCAGACCGTCCACGGTACCGCAGTCGATCTCGCACACGGTCACGTCCTGCACCACGTCGACGAGGCGGCGGGTGAGGTAACCGGAGTTGGCGGTCTTGAGGGCGGTGTCGGCCAGACCCTTTCGTGCGCCGTGCGTGGAGTTGAAGTACTGGAGAACCGAGAGGCCTTCACGGAAGCTCGCGGTGATGGGCGTCTCGATGATTTCGCCGGAGGGCTTGGCCATCAGGCCGCGCATGCCGGCCAGCTGGCGCATCTGGTCCTGGTTGCCTCGAGCGCCGGAGGTCGCCATCATGTAGATGGGGTTGAAGCTGGCGTTGATCTCGATCTCGCCGGTCATCTCGTTGCGGACGTCGTCCTTGGAGATCTCTTCCATCATCTCCGTGGAGACCTGATTGGTGGTCTTGGTCCACACATCGACGACCTTGTTGTATTTCTCCGTGCGGGTGATGATACCCTCGCGGTACTGGGCCTCGATGTCCTCGACCTCCTGCTGCGCGGCGTTGATCAGGCCGGGCTTGCTCTTGGGGATGCGCAGGTCCTTCACGCCGATGGTGATGCCGGCGCGGGTGGCGTACTCATAGCCGAGGCTCTTGAGCTTGTCGCACAGGATGACCGTGGCCTTGGTGCCCGCGGTGCGGTAGGCCATGGCCACAAGGCGGCCGATGTTCTTCTTGTTCAGCACCAGGTTGACGTTCTCGAACCCGAGCTTCTCGGGCATGAGCTCGCCGACGATGATGCGGCCGCAGGTGGTGTCGATGAGCTTGCCCTCAACCCGGCACTTGATGCGGGCGTGGATGCCCAGGTGGCCGGAGTTGTGGGCGGCGATGACCTCCCAGGTCTCGGTGAATATCATGCCCTCGCCCTTCTCGAAGGAGCGGGCGGTGGTCAGATAATACAGGCCCAGGACGATGTCCTGGCTGGGGTTGATGACGGGCGAGCCGTTGGCGGGCGAGAGAATGTTGTTGGAGCTCATCATGAGCACGCGGCATTCGATCTGCGCCTCCACGGACAGGGGAACGTGCACGGCCATCTGGTCACCGTCGAAGTCCGCGTTGTAGGCGGCGCAAACGAGCGGATGCAGCTGGATGGCCTTGCCCTCGATGAGCTGCGGCTCAAAGGCCTGGATGCCCAGGCGGTGCAGGGTGGGCGCGCGGTTGAGCAGGATGGGGTACTCGCGGACGACGTCCTCGAGGATGTCCCACACAACCAGGTCTTCCCGCTCCACCATCTTCTTGGCGCTCTTGATGGTGGTGGCGATCTCGCGCTTTTCCAGCTCCGCGTAGATGAAGGGCTTGAACAGCTCCAGCGCCATCTTCTTGGGCAGGCCGCACTGGTGCAGCTTCAGGTTCGGGCCCACGACGATGACGGAACGGCCAGAGTAGTCCACGCGCTTGCCGAGCAGATTCTGGCGGAAGCGGCCCTGCTTGCCCTTGATCATGTCGGACAGGGACTTGAGCGGACGGCCGTTGGTGCCGGTGATGGCGCGGCCACGGCGGCCGTTGTCGAACAATGCGTCGACGGCCTCCTGCAGCATGCGCTTTTCGTTGCGGATGATGATTTCCGGCGCGCCAAGCTCCAACAAACGCTTGAGGCGGTTGTTGCGGTTGATGACGCGGCGGTACAGGTCGTTCAGGTCGGAGGTGGCGAAACGGCCGCCGTCCAGAGGCACCAGGGGGCGCAGCTCGGGCGGAATGACCGGGATCACCTCCATGATCATCCATTCCTGGCGGTTGCCGGAATCGATGAACGCCTCGACGATCTTCAGGCGCTTGGTGAGCTTCTTCTTCTTGGTCTGGGAGCGCGTGGTGGCGCTCTCCTCGCGCAGGGTGGCGCGCAGCTCCTCGAGGTTGATGGCCTCCAGCAGCTTGCGGATGGTCTCCGCGCCCATGCCCACGGTGACGGCGTCCTCGCCGTAGTGGTCAATGACCTGAAGATACTGGTCTTCGCCCAGAATCTGCAGGCGCTTCAGGTTCGTATCGCCCGGGTCGAGGACGATGTACGAATCAAAGTACAGCACCTTCTCCAGGTCGGCCATGGTGATGTCGAGCAGGGTGCCGATCTTGGAGGGCAGGGTCTTGAGGAACCAGATGTGCGCAACGGGCGCGGCCAGTTCGATGTGACCCATGCGCTCACGGCGGACCTTCGAGGCGATGACCTCGACGCCGCACTTTTCGCACACGATGCCGCGGTGCTTCATGCGCTTGTACTTGCCGCAATTGCACTCGTAGTCCTTCACGGGGCCGAAGATCTTGGCGCAGAACAGGCCATCGCGCTCCGGCTTGAAGGTGCGATAATTGATGGTCTCCGGTTTCTTGACTTCACCGAAGCTCCATTCGCGGATCTTCTCTGGGGAGGCTATGGAAATCTGGATCGCCTTCAGGTTGCGTCCAGCAAGGCCCAGGTTCGTCGTTCCACGCATGGTGAACAGTTCGTCCAAGGTCATGGAATATCCTCTTTCTTTATGACAGTTGTGAACCGGCCCGGGGGTCCGGGCCCGCCTACCAAAGGTCGGGGGGATTACGTCCCTCCCGCCCTACTGCCGCCTGGCAGGCTTCTTCTTCTCGTCCTGGATGAGGTTCACATCCAGACCCAGGGACATCAATTCCTTAACGAGGACGTTGAAGGACTCGGGGAGTCCGGCCTCAAGGAAGTTGTCGCCCTTCACAATCTTCTCGTACATCTTCACGCGGCCCGAGACGTCGTCGGACTTGACCGTGAGGAACTCCTGCAGGAGGTACGCGGCGCCGTATGCTTCCAGGGCCCAGACTTCCATTTCGCCCAGTCGCTGACCGCCGAACTGCGCCTTGCCGCCCAGCGGCTGCTGGGTAACCAGGGAGTATGGGCCGGTGGAACGGGCGTGAATCTTTTCATCAACCAAGTGGTGCAACTTGAGCATGTACATAACGCCGACGGTGACCCGGTTGTGGAAGGGCTCGCCGGTGCGGCCGTCGTACAGGGTGATCTTGCCGTCGTCGGGCAGGCCGGCCTTCTCAAGCCAGCCCCAGATCTCGGCCTCGCAGGCGCCGTCGAAGACCGGGGTCTTGGTGACGATGCCGTGGGCCACCTTCTTGGCGGTGAGGCGCAGTTCCTCGTCGTCCAGGGTGGCGACGAGGTCGTCGATCTCCTTGGACTCGAACACGTTGCTGATGTCCTTGCGGACCTGCGCCATGGCGGCGCCGGACTCGACAAGCTCAGCTATCTGCGCGCCAAGCTCACGGGCGGCCCAACCGAGGTGGGTCTCCATGATCTGGCCGATGTTCATGCGCGAAGGCACGCCCAGCGGATTCAGCACGATGTCCATGGGGACGCCGGTGGCGAAGAAGGGCATGTCCTCCTCGGGCAGGATGCAGGACACGACGCCCTTGTTGCCGTGACGTCCGGCCATCTTGTCGCCCACGGAGAGCTTGCGCTTCACGGCGACATAGACCTTGACCATCTTGATGACGCCCGGAGGCAGATCGTCGCCCTCGGTGACCTTCTCGCGCTTGTTGTCGTAAACGGCCTTGATGAACTTGATCTGGCGCTCGTAATCAACGAGCACCACACGGATCTGGTCGTTCACGTCCTTGGAGGCGAACAGGCCGGCCAGCTTCTTGAGCGGCAACTCGTCGAGCACCTCGCGGGTCAGCGGATGGCCGGACTCAAGCATCACCTCGCCCTTCTTCTTGCCCATCACGGGCTGGGCGACCTGCTTGCCGTCCACCAGATCCCAGATGCGCTCACGGATGTTGTCCGTCAGGGCGGCGACGTGCTTCATTTCCTTCATGTCAAAGGCGGCCAGGGCGTCCTGCTCGATCTGGACCGTGCGGTCGTCCTTTTCGCCGGAGCGGCGGTTGAACACCTTGACGTCGACCACGGTGCCCTCGATTCCAGGCGGAACCTTGAGGGAGGTGTTCTTCACGTCGCGGGCCTTGTCGCCGAAGATGGCGCGCAGAAGCTTCTCTTCCGGCGTCAGCTGGGTCTCGCCCTTGGGGGTGATCTTGCCCACCAGGATGTCGTCGGGCATCACCTTGGCGCCGAGGCGGATGATGCCGCACTCGTCGAGGTTGCGGAGCATCTCTTCCGAGACGTTCGGGATATCGCGGGTGATCTCCTCGGGCCCAAGCTTGGTGTCGCGGGCCACGACCTCGAACTCCTCGATGTGCACGGAGGTGTAAACATCCTCCTTGACCACGCGCTCGGAGATGAGGATGGAGTCTTCGTAGTTGTAACCGCACCAGGGCATGAAGGCCACCAGGAGGTTCTTGCCCAGGGCCAGCTCGCCATCGCGGATGCCGGGGCCGTCGGCCATGACCTCGCCCTTCTTGACCCGCTGGCCCACCTGCACGCAGGGGCGCTGGCCGAAGCACGAGTTCTGGTTGGACTTGTGCCACTTCTGCAGCTCGTAGTGCAGCGTGCCGCCGGTATTGGGCGCCACGGACTCATCGTAGTTGACGATGAGGCGCTCTGCATCGGCGAAGTGGACAACGCCATCGGCCTTGGCCAGGATGCACGCGCCGGAGTCCTGGGCCACGCTGCCTTCCATGCCGGTGCCCACCAGGGGGCGCTCGCTCTTGAGCAGGGGCACGGCCTGACGCTGCATGTTCGAACCCATCAGGGCGCGGTTGGCGTCGTCGTGCTCCAGGAAGGGAATGAGCGCTGCCGAGATGGACACGATCTGGCTGGGGCTGATGTCCATGAGCGTGGCGGTCTCGGAAGGAACGAGGTTCACTTCACCGGCCATGCGCGCCTGGATGAGCTGGTCCACGACGCTTCCGTCGGCGTTCAGGTCCAGGTTCGCCTGGGCCACCGCCTCGCCCGCCTCGCGGCTGGCGTCCATCCACACGATCTCATCGGTGGCCTTGTGGTCCTTGATGACGCGGAACGGGGTTTCGATGAAACCGTAGTCGTTGACGCGCGCGTAAGTGGTCAAGGAAACGATGAGGCCGATGTTCGGTCCTTCAGGCGTTTCAATGGGGCAGATGCGGCCGTAGTGGCTGGTGTGCACGTCGCGCACTTCGAAGCCCGCGCGCTCGCGGGTCAGGCCGCCGGGTCCCAGTGCCGAGAGGCGGCGCTTGTGCGTCACTTCGGACAGGGGGTTGGTCTGGTCCATGAACTGCGAGAGCTGGCTGGTTCCGAAGAACTCCTTCAGCACCGCGGCCACGGGCTTGGGATTGATGAGGTCGTGCGGCATGAGCGTGGACACTTCCTGCAGGCTCATGCGCTCCTTGATGGCGCGCTCCATGCGGACAAGGCCGATGCGGTACTGGTTTTCCACCAGCTCGCCCACGGGGCGCACGCGGCGGTTGCCCAGGTGGTCGATATCGTCGGCCGGGCCGTGGCTGTCCTTCAGCTTCACCAGCACGCGCACCGACTTGAGGATGTCCTCATTGGTCAGGGTACGCAGCTCAAGCGGCTCGTTGATGCCCAGGCGGGTGTTGAGCTTGTAGCGGCCCACCGTGGACAGGTCGTAGTAGTCGGAGCTGCGGAACAGGTTCTCAAAGAAGCTGGCCGCGATCTCTGGAGTCGGCGGGGAGCTGGGACGCAGGCGGCGGTAGATCTCGATCTGCGCCGTGGCGATGTCCGTGGTCTTGTCCGCGGTCAGGGTGTCGCGCATGGAGGACGAAACGTCCATGCCGCGGGTGAACAGCACCGCGATCTCGCGCACGCCCACTTCGCGGATGCGCTCGAGGATGTCGGCGGTGAGCTCCTGGGAGGCCTCGGCGATGACTTCGCCGGTGAGGGCGTCAATGACGTCCTTTGCCAGGAACTGGCCCAGGAGGGAATCCGGGGCCTGCTCGATGGTGGTCACGCCGTCCTTGATGATCTTGCGCCAGGCGGCCTTGTTGATGGCCTTGCCCTGCTTCACCAGCACCTTGCCGTCAGACAGCACGATGTCGACGTAGGCCTCTTCCTTGCGGAACTGGTCCTCGCGCACCTTGCGCAGAACCTTCAGGCCCTCGAAGACGTACTCTTCGTTGTCGTAGAAGTAGTCGAGGATGTCCGTCTTGGTCATCCCCATGGCCTTGAACAGGATGGTGGCGGGCATCTTCCGGCGGCGGTCGATGCGGACATACAGGATGTCCTTGTGGTCGAAGTCGAAGTCCAGCCAGGAACCGCGCATGGGAATGATGCGGCAGGAATACAGCACCTTGCGGCTGGAGTGGGTCTTGCCCGAGTCGTGCTCGAAGATGATGCCGGGCGAACGCTGCAACTGGTTGACGATGACGCGTTCGGTACCGTTGATGATGAACGTGCCCTTGTCGGTCATCAGCGGGATGGTCCCGAAGTAGATGTCCTGTTCCTTGATGTCGCGAATGGTGCGGCTTCCGGACTCCTCGTCCACATCGAAGACCACCAGGCGGACAATCAGGCGGATGGGAGCTTCATAGGTCAGGCCCTTGCTGAGGCACTCGTCCTCATCATACTTGGGGTCCTGAATGATATAGCTGACATATTCGAGGCTTGCGGTCTTGTTGAAGTCCTCGATGGGAAACACGGAACGGAAAACGGCCTCAAGCCCCTCATCCGTGCGGCTTGCCGGGGGGAGATCGCGTTGCAGAAACTTCAGGTAGGAATCCACCTGGAGTTCAAGGAGGTGCGGAATCGGAAGGCTGTTGGCGATCTTTCCGAAATGTTTCGTAAGTTGAGCCATTGTCACCTCATCGAGCGAGACGGTTGGTGTTCACGGAAGAGACCTGACCATGACGCCCAAGGCGCCAGGGTAAAGGGGAATGGATCTTCCGGTACAGAGAAAGCGGGTAATGTTGCGTCATCGATAGTCCCCAGGTGGAATCAGATCTCCTCTAGGGGGGCGGGAAAATTGTCTTGCGCGCAAAGCCTTGCACTCGGCACGCTCGTGTTGCCTGATCGTCTGGCGCACCGCAACCCGGGCCGCCGCTGGGCGGGCTCGGGTTCTCTGAAAAACGAAGACGGGACAAAGGACGCACCCCGGTGGGAGGTGCGCCCTTTGTCCGGATTATCTTGCTTTGTGAGCGAAAACCTACTTCACCTCAACGGTGGCGCCGGCTTCGGTCAGCTGCTTCTGGGCGTCCTCGGCGTCGGCCTTGGACACGGCTTCCTTGATGACCTGGGGAGCGCCATCAACCTTGTCCTTGGCTTCCTTCAGGCCCAGGCCGGTGAGGGCGCGGACAACCTTGATGACGCCGATCTTGTTGGCGCCGGCTTCCTTCAGGACGACGTCGAACTCGGTCTTCTCCTCAGCGGCCTCGGCCGGGGCGGCAGCGGGGCCGGCGGCGAAGGCGGCAACAGGGGCGGCGGCGGAAACGCCGAACTTCTCTTCGAGTTCCTTGATGAAATCAGCCAAGTCGAGAACGGTCATGTTGGAGATGAACTCAACAACCTGCTCTTTGGTCACGGACATGGGATATTCCTCCTAAAAAGTTGCGATGCTTTGCTTCAGGTTTGCGGGTGGAAAAGGGGCCTTACGCGGCGCTGCCTTCCTTCTGTTCCTTGATGGCGTTCAAGGCGTAGAGGAAGTTGCGCAGCACAGCCGCAAACACGTTGACGAAGTTGGTCGGCACCGCATTCATGGTACCGAGCATCTTGGCCAGCAGTTCGGGCTTGCTGGGCAGCGTAGCGAGTTGCTTCACGGCCTCCTCGTCAAGAAACTTACCCTCAAGGCTACCGTAGCGCAGGGCGAGCTTTTTGCTCGTCTTTGCGAATTCGGCCAGCGCTTTGGCAACAACGACAGGATCGTCGTAGCCGAGCGCCACAGCGCAGTTTTCCTTCAGGCGGTCATTGAGGATTCCATGATTGGTTTCCGTGAACGCCAGCCGGGCCAGGGTGTTCTTGACGACTTGGTAATCGACTCCGGCCTCGCGGAGCTTGGCACGAAGAAGAGTCATCTCTTCCACGCCCATGCCCTTGAAGTCGGTGACGACGGCGATGTTCGCCCGTGCAGCCTTTTCGCTCAGCTGCTCGATGATCTGGGCTTTTTCTTGCCTATTCACCGTCTGTACTCCTCGTCGTTCTTTGGCCCGGAAAGCAAAGCCAGTCTCGGCAGGACATTAAGGGCCTAAGCCCACCTGCTTTCATCGACTTCAACTCTCCGTGCTATCAATAATCCGGAGGACGGCCAATCCGTCCGTTCCGGTGTTAGCCTTCCATAAACTTTCTGATGGTCTGCGGATCGACCTTCACGCCGGGGCCCATGGTGGTGGCCACGGCCATGGCTTTCAGGTAGGTGCCCTTGGCCGTGGAAGGCTTCAGGCGGTTCACGGTCTCAAGCAGGGCATGCAGGTTTTCCAGCAGCTTCTCGGCCCCGAAGGACTTCTTGCCGATGGGAGCGTGCAGGATGCCGGCCTTGTCGACCTTGAACTCGACACGGCCAGCCTTCAGCTCGCGGACGGCTTCGCCCACGTTGAAGGTGACGGTGCCGGTCTTGGCGTTGGGCATCAGGCCACGGGGGCCAAGCATGCGGCCAATCTGGCCGACCTTGGCCATCATGTCCGGGGTGGCGACGGCGTTGTCGAAGTCCAGCCAGCCGCCCTTGATCTTCTCGACCAGGTCGTCTCCGCCGCACTCGTCGGCGCCAGCCTCGCGGGCCTCCGCCTCTTTGTCCGGCTTGCAGAACACGACGACGCGGGCGGTTTTGCCCAGGCCGTTCGGCAGGGGACAGGCGCCACGCACCATCTGGTCGGAGTATTTGGGGTCAACGCCCAGATTGATGGCGACGTCAACGGTCTCATCAAACTTGGCAAAGGAGTTGGTGATGGCGAGAGTAACCGCCTCGTTCACCGCATAACGCTCTGTCTTATCAAAGCCTTCAGAGGCTTTTTCAAAGTTTTTTCCGTGCTTCGGCATGGCTCTTCCTCACTACCCTTTGACTTCAAGGCCCATGCTGCGGGCGGTGCCGATGACGCAGTTCTTGGCGGCCTCAAGGGACTTGGCCGTAAGATCGGGCGCCTTAAGCTTGGCAATCTCCTCAACCTGAGCCATGGTCACGGAGCCGACCTTGGTCTTGTTGGGCTCTCCAGAGCCCTTCTCGACCTTGGCGGCCTTGAGCAGGAGCACAGGGGCCGGAGGGGTCTTGGTGATGAAGGAGAAGGTACGGTCCGCGTAAACGGTGATGATCACCGGGATGATCATGCCCTTCTGGTCCTGCGTTTTGGCGTTGAAGGCCTTGCAGAACTCCATGATATTGACGCCGTGCTGGCCCAGTGCCGGTCCCACCGGAGGGGAGGGATTGGCCACGCCAGCAGGAATCTGCAGCTTGACTTTACCTGTGATTTTCTTGGCCATTGTACTATCCTCACGGGCGAATGAACGCCCAAGTCGCGTAATAGGGTCTGGCTAGCCTTTCGTCACCTGGACGAAGTCAAGCTCCACCGGGGTCTGGCGTCCGAAGATGGACACAGCCACCCGGAGTTTGCCCTTATCGTAGTTCACATCCTCGACGACACCGTTGAAACCGCTGAAGGGGCCGTCGATGACCCGGACCTCGTCGCCGCGTTCGAAGTTGAACTTGGGACGGGGCTGTTCCTGCCTGCTCTCCATCATGGAGAGGATGCTCTGGGCCTCGCTGTCACGCATGGGGTGCGGACGGTTTTTACCGCCCACGAAGCCCGTCACGCGAGGTATGGACTGAATGAGGTGCCAGGAATCGTCGGTCAGCACCATCTTCACCATCACATACCCGGGATAGAACTTCCGGGTAGAGGTGCGGCGCTCCCCTTTGACCATCTCGACCACTTTCTCGGTGGGCACAACGACTTCAAGCACTTGGCCATGGTCTTGGCTAGTGCGCATCATTTCGTTGATGGTCTGCTGTACACGCTGCTCGAAACCCGAGTAGACGTGGACGATGTACCAGCGGGCCGGTTTTTCTCCGCCCTCGGTGCTTGTATCAGTCACGTCAGCTACCTGCCAGGGAGTTAGGACAGCACAGCTTCAACGAGCTTGGAAAACCCAAGATCGATGATGCCCAGGAACAGCGACATGACCACGACAAGGACCACTACCGCCCCACAGGTGGCAATGGTCTCCTTGCGGGTAGGCCAGGTGATCTTCTTCAGTTCAACCTGGGCTTCCTCAAAGAAGACCTTGAGTTCCTGCGCCTTGGCGGCAACGCCGGACGAGGCCGGTGTTTCTGCGCCTTGCTGGCCGCTGGATCCTTTCGCTGTATTTTTAGCCATTTGTCTCCCCAATTTAGGGGTAAGGTGGCAGGCCAGGAGGGATTCGAACCCCCAGCGTTCGGTTTTGGAGACCGATGCTCTAGCCGTTGGAGCTACTGGCCTGCAGGGTAACTACTTAGTCTCGCGGTGGACTGTGTGCTTCTTGTCGAAGGGACAGTACTTCTTCACCTCAAGACGACCCGTAGTGTTCTTCTTGTTCTTTTCCGTCGAATAGTTGCGCCGCTTGCACTCGGTGCAGGCGAGCTGAATATTGACGCGCATGGATTACTCCAGGATCTCGGTGACAACACCCGCGCCAACGGTACGGCCGCCTTCGCGAATGGCGAAGCGCAGACCCTGCTCCATGGCGATGGGGTGGATCATGTCAACGATGAAGGTAGCGTTGTCGCCGGGCATAACCATCTCGACGCCTTCTTCCAGGGCCACGACACCGGTGATGTCAGTGGTGCGGAAGTAGAACTGCGGGCGGTAGCCGGAGAAGAACGGCGTGTGACGGCCGCCCTCGTCCTTGGACAGGACGTACACCTCGGCCTTGAACTTGCGGTGGGGCGGGATGCTCTTGGGCTTGGCCAGAACCTGGCCGCGCTCCACATCTTCGCGCTTGATGCCGCGCAGCAGCACGCCGACGTTGTCGCCAGCCTGACCCTGGTCGAGGATCTTGCGGAACATCTCGACGCCGGTGCAGGTGCTCTTCACGGTGTCTTTGATGCCGACGATTTCGACTTCGTCACCCACGGTGATGATGCCGCGCTCAACACGACCGGTCACGACGGTGCCGCGGCCGGAGATGGAGAACACGTCTTCGATGGGCATCAGGAAGGGCTTGTCGATGTCGCGCTTGGGCTCGGGGATGTAGCTGTCGCAGGCGGCCAGGAGCTCGGCGATGCACTTGCACTCTTCGCTCTTGGGGTCGTCGCTCTCCAGGGCCTTCAGGGCGGAACCCTTGATGACCGGGATGTCGTCGCCGGGGAAGCCGTACTTGGTCAGCAGCTCGCGAACTTCCAGCTCAACGAGCTCCAGCAGTTCGGCGTCGTCGACCATGTCGCACTTGTTCATGAAGACAACCATGTAAGGCACGCCGACCTGACGGGCGAGCAGGATGTGCTCACGGGTCTGGGGCATGGGGCCGTCGGTGGCGGCCACAACGAGAATCGCGCCGTCCATCTGGGCGGCGCCAGTGATCATGTTTTTGATGTAGTCGGCGTGACCCGGGCAGTCCACGTGCGCGTAGTGACGAGTGTCAGTCTCGTACTCGACGTGCGCGGTGGCGATGGTGATGCCGCGCTCCTTTTCTTCAGGAGCCTTGTCGATCTGATCGAAGGCAACGTACGTGCCTTTTCCCATCATGGACGCCGTCTTGGTGATGGCGGCCGTGAGGGTGGTCTTGCCGTGGTCAATGTGGCCGATGGTGCCGATGTTGACGTGAGGCTTCTTGCGCTCAAATTTAGCCTTGCCCATGTTCAACCCCCTGTTTCTGGTCTTCGGTTGTCGGGAAAAAGATGTGGAGCCCACGAACGGATTCGAACCGTTGACCTCTTCCTTACCAAGGAAGTGCTCTACCGACTGAGCTACGTGGGCTTAAGCTCGCTCTAGGAGACCCAATTAGGCGTGGACTTGGAGCGGGAAACGGGACTCGAACCCGCAACCCTCAGCTTGGAAGGCTGATGCTCTAGCCAATTGAGCTATTCCCGCGCGCAGTATCCGTAGTCCCTACGGCCAGGGACACGCCCTGCCTCCTACAGCGTTGCTTGCCGCGTAAGTGGTGGTGGGGGGAGGATTTGAACCTCCGAAGGCTGACGCCGACAGATTTACAGTCTGTTCCCTTTGGCCACTCGGGAACCCCACCTTTATTAACTGGAGCTGGCGATGGGACTTGAACCCGCAACCTGCTGATTACAAGTCAGCTGCTCTGCCATTGAGCTACGCCAGCGCGTGAACGAACGTTTGTATGCGTTTCGCTCACAGATAGCAAGTCTTTTTTTCCCGGTTGGCGCCGGGCCGACCCGCCATCACCCCTGCTGTGCAGGGCCGAAACATCTATTTTGATTTG
>JAVBYL010000366.1 GCA_030824035.1 Humidesulfovibrio sp. | reverse complement strand
CGGGCGCATCCGGCTGGAATATCGCCGCATTTGCACCCCCAAAAAAGGGCTTTCCCCTTCGGCCACTTTTGGGGTAAATGGCTTGGTTCCGATGTTTGAGAATTCCGCCGCGAGCGATACCGCCCGGCGTCTGAGAGGTGCCCCATGCCATTGTGTACCATTGAGGAAGCCATTGAGGACATCCGGCAGGGCCGGATGGTCATCATGGTGGACGACGAGGACCGCGAAAACGAGGGCGACCTTGTTGTAGCGGCGGAGAAGACCACCCCAGAAATCATCAATTTCATGGCCAAGTTCGGCCGCGGGCTCATCTGTCTGGCCATGGAGCCGGCCATGATCGACAAGCTCGAGCTGCCGCTCATGGCCCAGTCGAACCAAAGCAAGTTCGGCACCAACTTCACCGTGTCCATCGAGGCGCGCGAAGGCGTCACCACCGGCATCTCCGCCTTCGACCGCAGCCACACCATCCTCACCGCCGTGGCCGATGGCGTCAAAGCCAACGACATCGTCACTCCGGGCCACATCTTCCCCCTGCGCGCGCGCAGCGGCGGCGTGCTGGTGCGCGCCGGGCAAACCGAGGGCAGCGTCGACATCGCGCGGCTGGCCGGATGCAAGCCCGCTGGCGTCATCTGCGAGATCATGCGCGACGACGGCCAGATGGCCCGCATGCCGGACCTGGAAGTCTTTGCGGAGGAGCACGGCCTCAAAATCTGCTCCGTGGCCGAGCTCATCAAGCACCGCATGAAGTTTGGCGGCAAGGCCGTGACCAAGCTGGCCGAGGCCGACATGCCCACCCGCTGGGGCCACTTCACCACCGCCGCCTTCCAGGCGGAGGGCGACCACCGCACCCACATCGCCCTGTTCAAGGGCGACATCAGCCCGGACAAGCCCGTGCTGGTGCGCGTGCACAGCGAGTGCCTCACCGGCGATGTGTTCGGTTCCATGCGTTGCGACTGCGGCGACCAGCTGGGCGCGGCCATGTGCATGATCGAGAAGGAAGGCGCGGGCGTGCTTTTGTACATGCGCCAGGAGGGCCGGGGCATCGGCCTGGGCAACAAGATCAAGGCCTACCACCTGCAGGACGAGGGCTACGACACCGTTGAGGCCAACGCCAAGCTCGGCTTCCAGCCGGACCTGCGCGAATACGGCACCGGCGCGCAGATCCTCGTCTCCCTGGGCGTTTCGCAGATGCGGCTCATCACCAACAACCCCAAGAAAATCGTTGGGCTGGAGGGCTACGGCCTGAAGGTGGTGGAGCGCGTGCCCATCGAGATGACCGCCTGCTCCGTGAACGAGCGCTACCTGCAAACCAAGAAAGACAAGATGGGCCACCTGCTGACCATGGGCAAAACCAGGAAGTAGGCCACGCCGCACGTTTTGCACGCCAGTTCCGCCACGCCACTTTTGGCACAAAGGAGACGACTCATGCCGCACATCAAGACCATTGAAGGACAGCTGGAAGCCAAGGGCCTCAAAGTTGCCATCCTGGCCAGCCGCTTCAACGACTTCATCGTGGACAAGCTCATCGGCGGGGCCGTGGACGCCCTGACCCGCCACGGCGCCTCCCGCGAGGACCTGACCATCGTCAAGATCCCCGGCGCCTTCGAAATGCCGCTGGTGGCCCAAAAGCTGGCCAAGAGCGGCAAGTACGACGGCATCGTGTGCGTTGGCGCGGTCATCCGCGGCGCCACCCCGCACTTCGACGTGGTGGTGAACGAGTGCGCCAAGGGCCTGGCCCAGGTGAGCCTTTCGTTCAGCATTCCCCTGGGCTTCGGCGTGCTCACCACGGACAACATCGAGCAGGCCATCGAGCGCGCTGGCTCCAAGGCCGGCAACAAGGGCGTGGACGCCGCCATGGCCATGCTGGAGACCGCCCGCGTGGTGGCCCAGCTGTAGCAGTTTTCTCCCGCCGGGGCCTTTCCCGGCGGGCACTTTTTTCGCATCAGGAAGCGGTGGGCGCGCCCGCCCCTTCCGCAGGAGTTCTTTGGTGACGACAACGGACAAGCGCAAAGGCACGCGCAGACAGGGACGCACCCTGGCCTTCCAGGTCATCTTCGGCCTGGCCTTCCACTCGCACTATTCGCTGGAGCAAACCGCCCTGCGGCGCACCTTCGCCAACAACCCGGCGGTGATGGACTGCGACAGCGAGGAGGCCGTGACCTTCGCCTCCCAGCTGTTCATGGGCATCTGCGAGCATCTGGACGACATCGACAAGGTCATCGGCAAACATTCCGACCACTGGAAGATCGGCCGCATCGCCAAGGTGGAGCTGGGCATCCTGCGCCTGGCCCTGTACGAGATTCTGCACCGCCACGACATCCCGCTCAAGGTGGCCATCAACGAGGCCATCGAGCTGGCCAAGAGCTTCGGCGACGAGAACTCGCGCGGGTTCGTCAACGGCATCCTCGATGCCGTGGCCAGGGCCGTGGATCAGGGCCGCTTTGAGGCGGTGGACAAGAAGATCGAGAAGAAAGGCGACAAGAAGCCCGAGCCGAAGCCTGAGTCCAAGGGTGGCAAAAAGGCCGAGCCGAACGCGGACAAGCAGGGCGACGCGGGCGGCGACGAACGGGACGGAAAGTAGAACGACAAGGACGGGGGGCGGCCAACCAGCCGCCTTTTTTCGGGGGAGCAGCGCATGGGTTTTGGCAAATACGATCCGCAGCAGGTTGAGGAGAAGTGGCAGGGCGCCTGGAAGCAGTCCGGCTGTTTTGAGGTGGAGGCCGACGGCTCGCGTCCCAAGTACTACGTGCTGGAGATGTTCCCCTACCCCTCGGGCAAGATCCACATGGGGCACGTGCGCAACTACTCCATCGGCGACGTGGTGGCCCGCTACAAGCGCATGCGCGGTTTCAACGTGCTGCACCCCATGGGCTGGGACGCCTTTGGCCTGCCCGCGGAAAACGCCGCCATCAAGAACAAGACCCACCCCGCCGCCTGGACCTACGCCAACATCGCGGACATGCGCACCCAGCTGCGCCGCCTGGGCTATTCCTACGACTGGCGGCGCGAACTGGCCACCTGCCACCCTGGCTACTACCAGTGGGAGCAGCGCTTTTTCCTCAAATTTCTTGAAAAAGGCCTAGTGTACCGCAAAAACTCGCCTGTGAACTGGTGCGAGGGCTGCCAAACCGTGCTGGCCAACGAGCAGGTGGAAGAAGGCAAGTGCTGGCGCTGCGACGCCGAGGTGGAGCAGAAGCAGCTGGAGCAGTGGTTCTTCAAAATCACCGCCTACGCCGAGGAGCTCATCGACGACCTGAAGCTGCTTGAGGGCAGCTGGCCCGACCGCGTCATCACCATGCAGCAGAACTGGATAGGCAAGAGCGTGGGCGCGCAGGTGACGTTCCAGGTCAAAGGCCTGGACGAGACCATCGAGGTCTTCACCACCCGGCCCGACACCCTCTGCGGCGCCACCTTCATGAGCCTGGCCGCCGAGCATCCCATGGTGGA
>JAVBYL010000315.1 GCA_030824035.1 Humidesulfovibrio sp. | reverse complement strand
GCACTGGCGAAAGGCGGCGTAGATGAGCGCCAGGGCATCGGGGGTGCGGGAGAGCAGCTCCACGCGCAGGCTTTTTACGGGCATGGGATCTCCAGGGCTTACGCCGCGCAGGCGGCCTTCGCTATGATGTTCCGCGGACTACAGCCGCACACGTTCCAGGGCCATGGCTTCCACCTCGTCCAGGGGGCCATCCGCCGGGACAAGCAGGTGCAGGGTCTGCATGAAAAGGGGCTCGAAGCTGCCCACAAGACGCCCCAGGCCCTCGCAAAGCGCCTGGACCTCCTGGGTGTCGCCGGAGTCCTTGGCCTTGCGAGCGGCCAGGGTTCCCGCGTTGGCCATCAGGTACAGCACTCGGCCGGAGGCCTGGAGGGCGGCGCGCAGGGGCGCATCGGCCAAAAGCGTGTGCGGCACCTCCACCACGGCGGCACCGCGCGCGGCCAGCTCCGCCAGGGCCTCGGCCGCGTCCTGGGTGGGCAGTTGCGCAAAGGCCAAGCCAAGCTCCCGCGCCAGGTGCTGGCCCACAGCGCTCTTGCCGCTGCCCGGCAGCCCGATGAGCAGCACCAAGCCGCCGCTGGGCAGGCCGGATTCCCCGGCGTGGCCGTCCTGGCGGATAATGCGGACCTTGTCCGGCTCCTCTACCTGCACCTTCTTCTGGATGAATTCCACGACCTCTCCCCATAGTATAGGTATACTGCCCGCGCAGGCGCTGGTTGCCGCCACGGACCTTGCAGGGTATAGCCGAAACATGGGGGGAAGCCAATGCCCAAGGAACTGATCCACTGGCTGGTGGCCAAGCAAACGGCCCAGCGCCTGGCCTCCGGCCCCTTTGGCCCGGCCCTGGCGCGCTGCCCCTCCGGGCTGCGGCTGGGCGCTGTGTTCCACGATGCGCTCTACTACCTCACCGGCGACCAGCCGGAGGGCATGAAGCAGTTGCCGCACACGCTCCACGGAGCCCACGGCGAGGACAGCTTCGCCCTGCTGCGCGCCCAGGCCGCGCACCTGCACGCGCGGCAAGACTCGCCCCTGCCCACGGCCTTTTTCGTCGGGCTGGCCTCGCACATCTTTGCCGATGTGGTCATGCACCCCTTTGTGTACCACCATACCGGCAACTACTACGACCCCGACCCCGCCCGCCGCACCGCGGCCATCCGCCGCCACCGCACCCTGGAAACCCTCATGGACATGGTGGCCGTGGGCAGCCCGGAGGCCGCGCGCCAGCAGTCCCTGCGCCAGGTGGTTGATAGCCTGGAAGGCCCGCTTTCCCAGGCCTGCCCGCCGGGCATCCTCGCCACGCTGGCCGGGGTGGACGAGACCGCCGCCGCAAAGGCCGTGGCCGCCGCCCTGGACACCTTCTGCACCATGCAGGCCCTCTGCCGCATGGAGACCCTGGCGCAGCTCGCCCACGGCGCTTCCCCCTTCCTGCCAGCCAAGGCGCGGGAAATACTGGCGTTGTTCTACGCTCCGCAGCTGTGGGAGCAGCGCAAGGCCCTGGAGGGGCGCATCCCTTATATAAACCCCGCCAGCGGCGAGGCGTTTTCCGCCAGCCTGTCGGAGCTGGTGGACCAGGCCGCAGCCAGGGCCGCAGCCTTCTGCACGGCCCAGGCGCCGTCCATCATCCACAATGGCGCCCTGGCGGAGCAGGCCCCCGGCCCCTCGCTGGACATGGGCCTGCAGAACACGCCCATCACCCTTGCCCGCCACTTCGCCCCGCGCCCGCTGCTGGCGGACTGAGCCCCTGCTCACGCTTCGACCAGGCGGGAAAATCACCGCCTCCCAACGCCCTCCCCCACGGAGGGCTTTTTTTCGTGTTTTCTTGCCCCCCGGGCATTTTTTTTCCAGAACTCCTAAAGTTTTCCCCCAGGGCGACGATGAGGTGAGCGTAAACAAAAACGGAAATGTCCCGCAGGCAATCCCGCCAAGGCGCGGACTCCCGAATGGCAAGGACGCCAAAAAACTTTCAAGGAGGAATTGGTTATGAGTCTTATCATCAATCACAACCTTAATGCGATGACCGTGGCACGCAACCTGAACGAATCTTACGGTGCGCTGGCCACATCCACCCGCCGTTTGTCTTCTGGTCTGCGCGTGAACACCGCCGCTGACGACGCCGCCGGCTTGGCCGCGCGCGAAATCATGCGCTCGGAAATCGCCTCTCTGAACCAGGGCGTTCGTAACGCCAACGATGCCATCTCCATGATCCAGACCGCGGACGGAGCCCTCGGCGTCATCGACGAAAAGCTCATCCGCATGAAGGAACTGGCCATGCAGGCGGCCACGGGCACCTACTCGTCCGACCAGCGCCTGATCATCGACTCGGAATACCAGGCCATGGCCTCGGAAATTACCCGAATCGCCAACGCCACGGACTTCAACGGCATCCACCTGCTGAACGGCCACCTCTCCGGCACCTCCAGCACCCACAACGGCGCTACTCTGGAAGCCTCCGGCCCCATGAAGGTCCACTTCGGCACCGGCAACGACAGCTCTGAAGACTACTACTACGTGTCCATCAACACCTCCACCGCCTCCGCCCTGGGCCTTGGCCTCGGTGCTGGCGTCAAGGGTGGCGCCAACGTCAACGCCGGCAAGTCCATCTCCACTCAGGAGCTTGCCCAGGTCGCCCTGGCGGCCATCAACGACGCCATCGTCTCCAAGGACAAGATCCGCGCCAACCTGGGCGCCCTGCAGAACCGCCTGCAGAACACCATCACCAACCTGACCATCCAGTCTGAGAACACCCAGGCTGCCGAGTCCCGCATCTCCGATGTGGACGTGGCCACGGAAATGACCGAGTTCACGCGCAACCAGATCATGGTGCAGTCCGCAGTGGCGATGCTCTCCCAGGCCAACAGCCTGCCGAGGATGGCCCTGCAGCTCATCGGCGGCTAACGCTCCTAGGTTCCCGGCGGGTACTCCCCGCCACCACGGTTAAGGAACAAACGGGTCGCCGCAAGGCGGCCCGTTCTTTTTCTGGCATCGGCCTTGCACAATACGGGTGGGTCAACAGGACCTGGAAAGATTTTCCCCCGGGGGCAGCCAATGGCAGATTCCAGCAGCACCGTCACATCCGCCTTCACCTCAGGCGCTATCAACATAGGCGGCCTGGGCAACGGCACGGACTTCAACGCCCTTGTCGATGGCTTGGTCAAGGCCGAGCAGGTGACCACCAACAGGCTGACGGCCTGGCGCAAGGAATGGACCGACAAGGTCACGCAGTTCCAGGCGCTGAACACCAAGATGCTCTCGCTGAAGACCACCCTGGAGGGCATGGACGACCTGAACGCCTTCATGGTCAAGGCCGTAACGAGCACCAACACCTCCGCGCTCACCGCCTCTGCCGACAGCAGCGCACAGGTGTCCACGCACTCGGTCATCATCGGCCAGCTCGCCCAGAACGACATCCTCACCACCGCGTCCGGCGTCAGCTCGCTCACCAGCTCCATCACCAGCG
>JAVBYL010000283.1 GCA_030824035.1 Humidesulfovibrio sp. | reverse complement strand
GTGGTGAGGCCGGGCACAAAGGCCTGCGCGGCGATGACCTCGATGCCTTCGCCCTCCATGAGGGCGGTGAAGGCGCTCAGGATGGCGTCGTCGCCCTTGCCTTTGAGGGAGAGCAGAATTTTGAGGGCCTTGGCGTCGAAGTGGCGAAAATCCATGACCTTGGGCTTGTGGATGGCCCCGGCCATGATGACCCGCCGCACGCCCTCGGCGGTAAAGAAGTCGAGGAGCTTGCCGAGTTGGCCGAGCTTGATCTCGCGCCAGGCGTCCGCCAGGGGGTACACCTCGGCGTTGGTGTGGCCGGTGAACCCGGCCACGACGAGGCGGTGTCCGGCGGCCTTGACACCACGGGCCACCATCACCGGGAACTGGCGTCCCCCGGCGATGAGTCCGATGGTTGTGGGCGTGTCGTTATTGCTCACCATGCCCCCCATTGCCGCGTATCCGTTGCCGCATACCCGTTGGCTGCATCCGCTGGCCGCGCCCGCTGGCTAACACGCGCTGCTCCCCTCGGGGGGAACCGGCGCGCTGGGCGGCCTAGTCCTCGTTGTTGGAGGAACTGCGCCCGGCATCGGCGGTGATGCCGCGCACGGTGCTGCGCATGAACTCCACCAGGCGCGCCACCTCGGGCACGTCCGGATGATCGGCCAGGGCCTTGGTCAGGGCTTCCTCGCGCATCAAGCCGGAGCGGAAGATGACGCGGTAGGCCTTCTTGAGGGCGTTGATGGTGGGCGCGCTGAAGCCCTTGCGCTTAAGCCCGATGAGATTGGGGCCGTACAGCCTGGCGCGGGTTCCCTGGGCCAGCATGTAGGGCGGCACATCGTTGCTGTAGCCGGAAAGCCCGCCCAAAAAGGCGAACTCGCCGATGCGCGCGAACTGCTGCACCGCCGCCATGCCGGAGACGATGGCGTGGTCGCCGATGTCCACATGCCCGGCCATGCTCACGGCATTGGCCACGATGACGTGGTTGCCGATGCGGCAGTCGTGCGCCACGTGGGCATAGGCCATGAACAGGCAGTGGGAGCCGATGGTCGTCTCCTTGTGGCCCTGGGGCGTGCCCCGGTGCACGGTGACGTACTCGCGGAAGTGGTTGCTCTCGCCAATGCGCACCCAGGTCTCCTCGCCCTTGAAGCCGAGGTGCTGGGGGGCGTCGCCGATGCAGGCGTAGGAGTGGATGTGGTTGCCGAACCCCATGCTCGTGTAGGCCTTCACCTGGGAAAAGGCGTCCAGAATGCAGCCATCGCCGATTTCAACCTTGTCCTCGATGACGCAATACGCGCCGACCTGGACATCGGAACCGAGCTTGGCGCCCGGATGAACCACTGCTGTGGGATGAATCTGCGTGGGCACTAGATCTTCCCCTTATCCACGACTGCGGCGGAAAAAATGCCTTCGGCCACGAGCTCGCCATCAACGGTGGCGACCCCGCGCATTTTCCAAATATTCATCTTGTGGCGGATGACAGAGGCCTCCAGGACAAGCTGGTCGCCGGGGACCACGGGCCTGCGGAACTTGGCTCCGTCGATGCCGGTGAACAGGAAAAGCTTGTCCGTGGCGGTAACCCCAAGGGTTTTGACCACGAAGATGCCGCCAGCCTGGGCCAGGGCCTCCAGAATCAGCACGCCGGGCATGATGGGCTGGCCGGGGAAGTGCCCCTGGAAAAAGCCCTCGTTCATGGACACATTCTTCAGGGCCTTGATGCCCACCCCGGACTCGAACTCCACCACCCGGTCCACCAGGAGGAAGGGATAGCGGTGCGGGAGCATGTCCATGATGCCGCGGATGTCATCGACGCAGGCGCTAGCCATTGGAGTCCTCCTTGCCGGAATCGCTGGCGGCGGCCTCCTGGGCCTTTTCCAACCGGCGAACGCGGCGCATGAGTTCGGGAAGTTTGGGCAAAGACATGGACACCTTGAGGTAGGTGGGGCCGTCCATGGAGGGTGAGCCGCCCGCGATTGCGCCGGGCGGGAGATCCTGCCCCACACCCGACTGGGCGGCCACCTGGACGCCGTCGCCCAGGGAAATGTTGTCGCGCAGGCCGGCCTGCCCGGCCAGGACCACGCCGTTGCCCAGCACCGTGCTGCCCGCAATGCCCACCTGGGAGATGATGAGGCAGTGCTTGCCCGTCTGCACGTTGTGGGCAATCTGCACCAGATTGTCGACCTTGGTGCCCTCGCCCAGGCGGGTGGCATCCAGCGCGGCGCGGTCGATGGCGGCATTTGCGCCGATTTCGACGTTGTCGCCCACCACCACGTTGCCCAGCTGGGGGATCTTCACATGCCCGGCGGGGCTCTGCGCGTAGCCGTAGCCATCGCTGCCGAGGACGGTTCCCGCGTGGATCATCACGTTCGCGCCAAGGACGGTATCCGCCATGAGCACGACGTTGGGGTACAGGGTGCAGCCAGGGCCCAGCACGCAGTCCTCGCCCACGTAAACGCCGGGGAACAGGGTTGCGCCCCTGCCGATGCGCGCCCGCGCGCCGACGAAGACGAAGGGGTACAGGGTGACGCCCTCCTCCAGCACGGCCTCGGGGTGGACGAAGGCCTGGGGATGAATGCCCGTCAGGCAGCCCTGCGGCTTGGCGAAGAGGGTGACGATCCGCGCCCAGTCGAGCTTGACGCTCTTGCTGGCGAGGAAAACGCCCGCTTCCTGCACGAGCCTCTCGTCAGCGAGCACTGCCCCGGCCCGCGTGGTGGCGAGCTGGGGCAGGTACTTCTTGCTCAAGAGCGGCGCGATCTCCGTTGGACCAGCCAGGGCCAGGGTGTTCACCCCGGTTATCTCAATGTCGTGGCCGGAGAAGGTCAAACCGACCTTCCCGGCCACTTCGGACAAACGCATTCTTGGGCTCCGCTGTTACTTCTTGGGGCGGGTCTTCCAGGACTTGTTCAGCTCCAGGGTCACCGTCTTGGTGATGTCGGTGGAGCCATCGGCAAAGTACACGATCCCGGGAACCTTGGCCATGAGCAGGGTGACGCCGTTCTTGGCGCAGTAGTCGCGGACGACCTCGCCCAGCACCTTCTCGATCTCATTCATCTTGGTGCCCTGCTCGCGGTTCAGGGCGTTCATGAACATGCGCTTGGCTTCGGCAAGCTCGAAGTCCTTGCGGCGCAGCTCACGCTCCTTGTCCTGGCGGGCATCGGGTCCCAGAGCAAAGGCCTGCTTCTGGAAGTCCTCGGTCATCTTGATGAAGTCTTTTTCCTGACGGTCGATGCGGTCTTTCTCCGGCTTGAGTTTGGTCTCAAGCTGCTTGATGGCCTCGGCGCCCGGCTCGGAATTCTTCACAGCCTCGCCCGGATCGAACACAGCGATTTTCACCGGTCCGGCCGCGAAGGCAACGGATTGCATCAAAAGCAGAAACAAGGCGAAGGCCAGAAACTTGCGCATGAGGAATACTCCTTTCATCAATTGTTTACGTACTCATATCACCAAGAGGCAGGCAACGCTAGCCCCGCGCGTGTGGCAATCGCCGCAGGCGG
>JAVBYL010000222.1 GCA_030824035.1 Humidesulfovibrio sp. | reverse complement strand
GCGTTGCGGGGCCGAGGATTTCCAGGCCGCCGAGTCGGGTGGGGCGTGTGCTGCTCATGGCCGGAGGATAGGGGGGCGCGCGTGCTTCGTCAATGTCAGGTATTTCGTCAATGTCAGGCATGCTTCGCCACAGCCGGAGCCTTTGCCTAGTCCTATTTGGGGGGCTACTGGTCGCCGGAATTCGGACTGCCTGGGCCGTGTTCGGGCCTTGGGCCTGGGCCGTAGTCCACGTTGGTGTAGGCACCGGCCTTGCCCCGAATGGTGATGTCGCCGGGTTTGGCGGCGGCGGGCGTTGCGGTCCTTCCCTGCGCGCTTCTGCTCGCACCTGGGCTGGCTGCCTTGACGGTCCTGCCAGTATGCCCTGTCCTGGCATGGCTGGTGGTCCGGGCATCGCCGGATGTCCTGGTATCGCCTGTGGTTCTGGCGGCGGCAAAGGCCAAGGCCGCGCAGCACAGCACGATCGCCACGCCCAGGAGAATCGGCAGGCCCAGGGCGGTCGGCCTGCGCTGTGTGCGTCGTCTCATGTTCCACTCCCCCTCGGTGCCGTGCGCAATAAGTCCCGCTGGCCAAGCGCCGTAGCTGCCGTTTTGAAGCAACCTCCATGCCAAAATATAACGTGCCGAATATGCGTGAAAAGCGCCGGACGGGGGGAGTGGCCGGGCCGCATGTGGGGAAAAAGTGCGCACCAGCTGCGCAAAATGCGGCCGACATGGCGCTGGCGCATGGCGCTGACGGGGAGGGGGGAGGGGTGAAGGAGTGCTCAAGGGCGGCGTTCCGCCCCCTAGTGGCAGCCGCTCTTCGCTGGCTGCAGCAGCCTCAGTTGCAGCTCTGTGGACACATGGCTGTGGAGCATGAGGGCCGTGGCGGGGTGTTCCTCCTCCAACTGGCGCAGGGCCGCAGCGGGCAGGAAGGCCAGCCTGGAGGGCGCCAGGGCGATGATCTGCCCCGGAGCACGGAAGCCCAGCACGGCCCCGGTGTGCCCGGCCACGGCGCCGGGCGAGAGCGTGCGCAGGCGCGCCTGTGTGCCGTCCGGTTCGGTGCGCACTTCCTCCGCCTGGCCGCTGACGAGCAGCAGCAGGCCGTCCACGGCCTCACCCTGGCCGAGGATGCTGGCCCCGGCTTCAACGGCGCGCTGTTGCAGATGCTGGGCGCAGTGCTGCTCCAGGCGCTCCTGCAGGGTCTCGAAACGTTCGCTCCGCTCCAGGTGCAGCAGCATGTCGTCCACGGTCTCGTCGAACAGGGGGGCGTGCCCGCCCGTGGCCTTCAGGCCTTCCAGGCGTTCCAGCTCGCGGCCCAGCACGGCGTCCTCGCACCACTGCAGCGCCCGGTCCAGGTCGGGGAAAAAGCGCGCTCGCTCGGCCTGGGCGGCATCGGCCCTGTGCAGCTGCTCCCGGAGCATGGCGGGCGCGGCGGAGAACACCAGGCGCGTGGTCGTGCCCTCGGCGCGCTGCAGCAGGCGCAGAAAGCTGTTCACGGCGGAGGAATCGAAGCCGTCCACCTGCGCGAAGTCCAAAATGAGGAAGCTTGGCGGCGGGTGGCCCTGCGGGCTTTTGCCCAGGCGCTCGGCCACCGCCGCGGTCAACACGTTTGCGGAGCCGAAGAACAGGTAGCCCGTGGCCGGCATGATGCGGATGTCCCTGCCGTGGCCCAGCAGGATGCGTCTGTGCGGCAGCGGGCGCTCCAGGGCGCTGGTGCGGGTGGTGCCGTCCAGCTCCTCGCGCAGCACCGGCAGACGGCTGTAGCGGATGGCGAAAAGCACGGTGGCCGCCACCAGCCCGTAGCCCGCCCCGGCCAGGAAGCCGAAGGCCGCGACGACGAGGAGGATGGAGAGCAGCAGCATAAAGTCCAGCTTGGACACGCGGCGGCGGGCCTCCAAAACGGAGTCCTGCAGGGTGGCCACGCCCAGGAAAAGCACCATTCCGCCCAGGATGAACCGGGGAAAGTCGCCCAGCAGGCGCGCGCCCAGGAAGGTTGCGCCGGCCACGAACAGCGCGGCGGAAAGTCCCACCAGGCGGGAGTTTGAGCCTGTCTTGGGGCCGAGCATGGAGAAGCTGAGCGCCGTGTAGGAGGCATGGGACCCGGCCGGACCGGCCAGAAGGTTGGCCACGCCGTTGAGGGCCAGCTCGCGGTTCAGGTCCAGGTCCTGGCGTCCGGCGGCCTCTATGCCGCTGGAGATGAGCAGAAAGGACAGGGCGGACACCAGCGGGATGGTGGCCAGCTCCGGCAACTGGCTGGCGAGGATGTCCCAGCGGATGAGGGTGGCGTCGTGCAGGCTGAACACCGGCCAGAGCATGTTGCCCTCCGGCATGCCGCCCAACAAAAGGCCCGAGGCGCGCACGCCCTCCAGCCCGCCGCCAAAGGCCAGCGCCCAAAGCCAAAAGCCGACCATGGCCACCAGCAGGCACCCCGGCAGGGTGAAGGCGTGGCCCCAGCGCCGCAGGGCGATGAACAGCCCGCCCGCCAGCGCCGCGCCCGGCAGCCACATCAGGGTCTTGGCGGGGGATATGAGGTCGTCGATGTTGCCCCAGTTGGGTGGGGTGCGCGTCATGATGCCGATGCCGCCCAGCACCAGCATCCAACCGATGCCCGCCAGAAAGCCGCCCACCACGGGATAGGGGATGTAGCGCATCAGGCTGCCCAGCCCGAACCGGGCCATGGCCAGAAATAGAACTCCCGTGCCCAGGGTGGACAGGGCCATGGCCGCGCCCACGGTGACGAAGGCGGCGCGGGGATCGGCCGCCGTGCCCAGGCTGGCCGCCACGCCCATGGCCACGGAGGCCATAATGGCGGCGGGGGCGTCCTCCGGCAGGCACACGGAGGTGGAAAAGCCGCTGCCCAGGGCCACCACCAGGCAGGCCACGAAGCAGCCGAAGAGCGTGAGCCCCGCGGCCGGGGCGGCGAAATCCGCCAGCGGGCCGGAGAAGATGAGCGAAGCTAGGGAGAGCTCCACCACGACGGCCAGCAGCGCCACCACAAAGCCGGAGCTCAGGGCCGGGATGAGCCGCGAGGGGGTGGCGATATCGTGCGCAAGGGTTTTTAACAGTGGTTGCGACATGCTGGTGACTTACCCCAGCTTCAAGCCTCCCGCAACAAAAAGTGCTTTTCGGCGGTGTGCTCAGCAGCAGGCAAAGGCGTGCTTGAGCATCACTCCGGTGCGGTAGGCGTCGTCTGTGGCGAAGCGGCGGCAGAACTGCTCCACACGCTCCGGCAGGGCGGAGAGGGGGAAGGCCTTCTGCATTTGCGCGCCGTGCAGGTCGGTGAAGGGAGCCTGGTCCTTGAACACCAGCACGCGCAGGTATCTGGCGTCCGCCGGGTCTGGCCCGGCCTCGAAGTGGAACCCGGAAAAGTCGTAGCTTTGCATGGGGAGCCTCCTGGACATTGCGGGAATGATAACCATATTTCCCCATGTGGCAAGAGTTGGGCATTGCCCGCCGGGGCGGCCTTTGCTATATATCCG
The DNA here is from genome assembly GCA_030824035.1 of Humidesulfovibrio sp. Lineage (GTDB taxonomy): Bacteria > Desulfobacterota > Desulfovibrionia > Desulfovibrionales > Desulfovibrionaceae > Humidesulfovibrio. The sequence goes on along the minus strand of JAVBYL010000222.1, from coordinate 18 downwards.
CCGCCAGGGCGGGAATTG
>JAVBYL010000198.1 GCA_030824035.1 Humidesulfovibrio sp. | reverse complement strand
CCCTGATATTTCTTATTCCGCCTCGCGCGCTTCGAGCACTTTCAGCTCGTTTGTCAGCGGGTCGATGCGCCCGAAGACGACCTCGACGGGCATGCCGGGGTACAGCTTTTCGCCCAGCATGTTGCGCGGCAGCCGCACGGTGATCTGGATATCCGGCAGGGAGAGCGTGGGGTAGGGTCCGGTATCCTCCACCACCACGGCGGGGAAGGGCTCCTTGCGGTGCTGCGCCAGGTACACGAGCTTCCAGTAGCGCGGGCGGAAGCGCTGGATTTGCCCTACCTCCTGGATGCGCGCCGAGAGGTGCGGCACGATGGCCTCCAGGGCGGCGAGGTCCAGGCGCGGCGCGCCGGTGGCGAGGTGGGACTGCACCTGCGCCATGTTCAGGAAGTCCGTGTAGCGGCGTATGGGCGAGGTGATGGTGGCGTAGGCGTCGCAGGCCAGGGCCGCGTGGCGCTTGGGCTGGCACTCCAGGGCGGGCGGGGCCAGCAGCTTCACCACGCGGGTGATGTCCGCCGGGTCGGAGAATACGCCCGTGGCGCTGGGCGGCAGGGCGATGTTCTGGGTGCGGTGCAGCAGCGGCACGCCGTGTTCGGCTGCCCAGCGCGCCAGGCCGCAGTTGGCCAGGATCATGAATTCGCTGACGAGGAGTTCGGCGTCTGGGCTGCCGGGCTTAAGCGTGATGTCCACGCGGGTGTCCGCGCCCTCGCCGCTGAGGCGCACGCTGGGCTCCGGCCTTTGGATGACCACGGCCCCGCGCTCCAGGCGGCGGGCGAAGAGCTCCTTGGCGAGGACCCCGGCGAGACATATCTGCTCGTCACTGCCCGCATCCAGGGCGGCCTGGGCGTCCTCGTAGGTCACGTTGCGCGCAATGTTCGCCCAGGTGAGGCGCGGGCGGGTTTCCACTATCTCGCCACGGGCATCCAGCAGGAATTCGGCGATGAGCGCTGGCTTGGGGCTGCCCGCCGTGAGGCTGAACTGGCCCGTGCCGAGCAGCTCGGGCATCATGTGGGCGTCGCCCTCGGGCAGATACAGGCTGGTGACGCGGCTGAACACCTCGCGGTCCAGCGGCGAGCCGAAGTCCCAGGCCAGGGTGGGCCGGGCCAGGGCCACGGCGCAGAGGTAGCCGGGCGCGCCGTCGGGCAGCTCGGCCCTGCGGACGAAGAAGGCGTCGTCGATGTCCTTGGTGGTGGCCGCGTCGATGCTCACGTAGGGGGTGGGGTCGACCTCGCCGTTTTCCACGGCCTGGGCCTTCAGCGCCTCGAAGCGGTCGATCTGTGCCTCGATGTCCGGGCCGAACACGTCGTTCCAGGCATCACCCCAGGCGTAGCCCGCCTGGTCCAACAAAAAGTTGTGGTGCGCAGGCAGAATGCCCCAGGCCTGGGCCAGCAGCAGCGGCAGGTGCGGCTGGTCGGGCAGGGGCTTTTTCAGGCTTTCCCAGAGCTTGGTCTGGGCATCGGCCTCGGCGGAGCTGAGGTGCGGCGAGGACGCCCCGGCGACCTGGGCCAGCAGCATGTCGCGCAGGCGCTGGGCGATCTCGGGGTCCAGGTCGCGCGCCTCCGGCACGGGCGCGCCCAGGGGCTGGCCGCTTTTTATGCGCGCATACAGGGCGGAGAACAGCGCATGCCCGGCGGAGCTGACGGCCTCGCGCTCCTTTTCGGCCCGTTGCTGGGCGGTGCGGGCTTCCACCTTTTCGGCGGGGTAGATTTCGAACTCCGGCGGCTGGAACTTGAAGTGCGTTTTGGCGGCGAGCAGCGCCCGCCCCATGGCGGCCAGCTCGTCCACGCCGGGCTCGTTCCACAGCAGCGTGGCGAACCACTGCGCCGGGGCGCGTTCCATCTCGCCCTGGGCCATGCCCCAGAGCTCCAGCGGGTCGATGCCGGCGGCGATTTCCCGGCGGCGCGCCTCGTGGGCGTCCAGCCGGTGGCCTATCTCCTCCCTTGTGGCCCCGGGCGCGTAGTCCGGGCCTATCCAGGGCAGCAGGCGCGAGGCGGTCAGCTTCACCTCCCGCTTGGTGCGGGTCAGCAGGCGCAATTTGTCGGAGGCTTCCTCCAGCACCCAGGCCAGGTGGGTCTCGTTGTCCTGGAGGAACTCCACCACCGAGCCCGGCCTGGGGAAGCCGGAGAGCTTGGGCGTCATGCTCATGCGGGCCTAGTGCTTGAACGAGCGCTGGCCCGTGAACACCATGGCCACCTGGGGGGTGGCCTCGTTGACGGCGCGGATGATTTCGAAGTCGCGCAGGGAGCCGCCGGGCTGGGCGATGGCGGTGACGCCCTGGGCCAGGCACAGGTCCACGCCGTCGCGGAAGGGGAAGAACCCGTCGCTGACGAGGACGCTGCCTGGCAGGCCGCCGTGGGCCTCCTCGGCGCGGCGTTTCACGTCGGCCAGCTGCTCGGCGCGGGCCGGGTCGGTGCGGGCGGCCAGCATCAGCTCGAAAATGCTCATGTTCTGCTCGCGGTAGCACAGGAGGTCGGCGTACTTGGTGTGCGCCTTGGCGATGGTGAGCTCCACGCAGCCCACGCGGTCCTGCTCGCCGGTGCCGATGCCCGTGGTGGCGCCATCGCGGGCGAAGATGATGGAGTTCGACGACACCCCGGCCTCCACGGCCCAGGCGAAGAGCAGGTCCTGGGCCTCCGCCTTGCTGGGGGTGCGGGCGATGTAGCTGGTGCCGTCCTTCTCCGCCGTGGCGGGCAGGAAGTCCTCGGCTGCGCGGATGCGGTTGATGAAGGAGGACTGGATGACCAGGCCGCCGTCGAAGAGGCTCTTGATGTCCAGGAAGGGCGCGGCGGAAAGCTCCGTGAGGCGCGCGATGCCGGGGATTTTCAGGATGCGCAGGTTCTTGCGGGCCTTGAGGATCTCCACGGCGCCCGGCTCGTAGTCCGGCGCGGCCACCACCTCGAAATAGAAGGAGTTGATGAGCTCGGCGGCGGCCTTGTCCAGGGTGCGGTTCACCACCACCGTGCCGCCGAAGGCGGCGATGCGGTCGGCCCAGAAGGCGCGGGAGACGGCCTCGGCCACGCCCAGGTCGGTCCAGGCGGCGCCGCAGGGGTTGTTGTGCTTGAGGATGACGGCGCAGGGGCGCGCGGACAGGTACTGGAGGATGTTCAGGCCGTTGTCCACGTCGGTGAGGTTGATCTTGCCGGGGTGCTTGCCGGCCTGGAGCATGTGCTCCTCCGTGAGGGCGGAGACGAGCCCCTGGCCGGGGCCGCGGAAGGCCACGCCGTCGAGGATGAGCTCGCCGCCCACCTGCTCGTACAGGGCCGCGGGCTGGTCAGGGTTTTCGCCGTAGCGCAGGCCGCGCACCTCGCCACCCAGGTTCCATGTGCGTTTGCGGTAAACCAGCTCCTGGCTGCCGATCTGGATGCGCAGATCGTCGGGAAAGTGGTCGCCCAGGATGGTGGTGTACATTTTTTTCAGTTCGCTCATGGCCTGGTCCCCTTGGTGGTGTGAATATGGATTGCCAGGGCGCGGCGCCGTGGCGGA
>JAVBYL010000199.1 GCA_030824035.1 Humidesulfovibrio sp. | reverse complement strand
GGCCGCGGCCGGAGGCGGCGGTGCGCGCCAGCACGTCGCAGCGCTCGTTTTCCGGGTGGCCGCTGTGGCCGCGCACCCAGCGCCAGTCCACGGTGTGCTGCTCAATGAGTTTCAGCATCAGCTTCCACAAGTCCTGGTTCTTCACCGGCTGCTTGGCGGCGGTTTTCCAGCCGTTCTTCAGCCAGCTCTTCAGCCAGCCGTCGGTGAAGGCCTTCTTCACGTACTGTGAGTCCGTGTACAGCTCCACCTTGCTGGGCTGCTTGAGCGTTTCCAGCGCGGCGATGACCGCCCGCATTTCCATGCGGTTGTTGGTGGTGTTGGCGTAGCCCTGGGCCAGCTCCTTGCGGTGGTCTCCGCAAACGAGGATGGCGCCGTAGCCGCCGGGGCCGGGGTTGCCCAGGCAGGAGCCGTCCGTGTAGATGATGATGCTTGGCGTGTCGGTCGTTATTTCGCTCATTTGACGTGGGTTTCCTTGGTGTTGCCGGCCTGATTCGTGGAGGTCTGAACCGGTGTGGATGTCTTGGGTGTGGCCGTCTCGGGTGTAGCAGCTTCAGGCTCGGCTGCCAGCGCGGCCAGGCGCAGCTGGATGAGGTCCAGCGCCAAAAGCAGGCCCTTCTGCCAGCTCTTGCCTGGGGCCATGTGGAAGGGGAAGTGCTCGTTCACCAGCCTGGGGGCGAACTCCGGCCCCAGGGCGCGTTCCACCAGCGGCGGCAGCAGCACCAGGGCCTTGCCCGTCTCCGGCGAGATGCCCACGAAGAGTGTTTTGGCGCGCTCCGCCGAGCCGGAAGCCATGGAGGCGGGCGGGGCCGGGGCCTCCCTGGTCACCTGCACGCGGGCCTCGATGCCGTAGCGCTGGCGCAGGTCGGTGATGAAGGCCTGGACCTGGGCGTACTCGGCCTCGCTCAGGCGCTTGTCCGCATCGGCGATGCCGAACTGGGCGTTCAGCCGCTCGGTGTGGCGCTTGCTGTTGGCCCAAAAGGCCCAAACGGTGAGCACCAGCACCAGCAACACGCCCAGCACCCGGGCCAAATGCTCAATGGCGCTGCTTGAGCGCACGGATAAGATGGCCATGTGTCCTCCGCTGGCGGGTGTGTACCCCCGGACGGCTTTTGTGGCAAGCACGGGGCTTGCCGGGGCGGCGCGGTTGGGCTATCAGCAGTGAGCGGCATGGTGTCGCGATTTTTTTACCATTGCAAGGAGAGAGGCATGAGGAAATTGGTGCTCGTGGCCATGATGGCCGCCCTGATGGGCCTTGGCGCCTGCGCGCAGCACGATCCGAACCTGCGGGTGCGCGAACTGCGCGAGCTCAGCCGTCCGGCGGGCGACTATACCCTGAGCCTCAAAACCTACGACCTGGACGAGAAGGGCATGCCCCGGCTCGTCAGCGAGGCCGACCCCTCCCTGGCCGGGTTCATCTCCCGCACGCTTGCGCCCCAAGGGCTCAGCCTCAAGGCCGGCGGCCCCGCCAAATACACCATGGAGGCACATCTGCTCTGCGCCAACGCGCGCCGCGCCGATATGGGCATCCGCTCCGAGGAAGTCCGCATTCCGGCACAGGCCGTGGGCGCTGGCTACCACGAGGAGCTGCACTACTGGCTCCCCGGCGAGGCCGACCCCGGCACCTCCCGCGACGCCATGGCCCGGCGTGAGAACCAGGGCCGCCGCCGCCATACGGGCGGGCTCGACCGTCCCGACGAGATGTCCCTGGGCGGCACGCAGCGCATGAGCGTGACGCCGCCGCCCTGCCAGGGCCGCGTGCTGTTGTTGATCACCCCGGCTGGCGCTGGCCCGGTGCGCGAGGTGTTCGTTTCGCGCGGCAGCACGGCCGACTGCTCCGCCGTTGAGGGCTGCCCGGTGAACGCCTGCCGCGACAACCTGGAGCGCGAGCTGGTGGACCTGCTGGAGAGACGGCGCTAGAGCCCGCGCTTTCCCCCGCATGCTGATTCAAGCCGCCTTCCTCCGGGAGGGCGGCTTTTTTATGGCGCGGCGAGTGTCTTCTTGCGAGAGGGGGGAGGCGCTCCCCTCCCTTGCCGCTCCCCTCCCTTGCCGCGGGCCGCGTTCCTGGTATATCGCTGGAACAAGGCAAGGGGGCGGGCATGCAAGGTTTTGACGCGATGAGGGCGCTTTGGCGCGCCAGACATACCTGGCGCAAATGTTTGGGGCACGCGGCATGAGGCGCATCGGTCGTTATGTGGTGCTGGGCCTGCTGGGGCGCGGCGGCATGGGCGCGGTGTACAAGGCCGCCATGCCGCACACCGGGCGCGTGGTGGCCCTCAAGCTGCTCAAACCAGCCGAGATGCTGGCCGCCACCGCCGACCCGGCCCAGCTGCGCCGCGACTTTTACCGCGAGGCCGCCCTCATGGCGCGCATCCGCCACCCGAACATCGCCCAGGTGCTGGATGTGGACGAGTGCGCCGACGGGCCGTTCTTCGTCATGGAATACTACTGCAACAACCTGGGCGCGCTGCTGGGCGAGAGCTACCGCGTGGAGGAGCCCACCCGGCGGCTGGGGGTGGAGCAGAGCCTGAACCTGGCCCGGCAGCTCACCGCCGCCCTGGCGCGGCTGCATTTTGAGGGCGTGCTGCACCGCGATGTGAAGCCCTACAACCTGATGCTGGCCGAGCAGGCGGGGCTTGGCCCCGGTGCTTCGGGTGGTGCTTCGTGGGGTGCTTCTGGTGGTGCTCAGGGCGACGAGGTGAAGCTCATCGACTTCGGCCTTTCGCGCCTGCGCGGCGAGGTGGCGGAGACGGAAGCAACTGCCCCGAGACCCAAGGGCGCGGTGGTGGGCTCGCCCTACTATGCCGCCCCGGAGCAGGAGCGCGCCCCGGACGACGCCGACGAGCGCGCCGACCTGTTCTCCGTGGGAGTGACGCTGTTCCGCTGCCTCACCGGGCTGTTGCCGCAGGAGGGCATCCCCGCCAGTCAGTTGCGCCAGGGGTTGGACGGGCGCTTCGACGATTTTTTCGCCCGCCTGTGCCACGAGGACCGCAGGCAGCGGCCCGCTTCGGCCCGGGCGCTGCTGGCGGAGCTGGACGAGCTGTGCGGGCACTGGGCGCGCCTGCGTGAGGCCGTGTGCGCCCTGCCGGAGGAAAAGAGCGGGCAGGAGTTGGAGGAGGGTGCAGGTTCGCCAGGGCGCGCCGTTGCGGCTCCACGGTCGCAGCCCATGCGCCAGCCCCTGGCCGGGGCGCGGGAGCGGTTCGGGCTGGACGAGCTGTGGCGGCCCAGGGTGGTTGATGCGGACCGTTTTGAGCCTGTCTGGCCAGCATCCCATGGTCCCACATCCAATGGCTCCACCGCTAACGGGCTTGCGGGCGGCGAGACCTGCGTGCGCGACAGGCGCACCGGGTTGCTCTGGCAGCGCGGTGGCACGGCCTATGCCCTGCCCTTGGCCGGGGCGGTGGCCCACGCCGAGGCGCTGGCGCGGGAGCGTTTTGCCGGGTGCGCGGGCTGGCGGCTGCCCACGGCGGAGGAGCTGGCCACGCT
>JAVBYL010000224.1 GCA_030824035.1 Humidesulfovibrio sp. | reverse complement strand
CCTCCCAGCCGACCGGCGCAGCCGAAAGCCACGCGCCCGATAGCCACACAGACGGCGGTCACGCGGACGGCCACGGCGAGGGCTACCAGCCCAAGAAGCGCAGCCGCTCGCGCGGTTCACGCGGGCGCGGCCGAGGCCGCAGCCGGAGCAAGCAACCCGGCGAGGGCGGTGAAGGCGCCGAGGCCCAGGCAGGGCAGCAGGATTCCACCCCGGCCCAGCCTTCGCGGCAGCAGCCAGCCCAGCAATCACGCCAGGGGTCGCCCACCTCGGGCCAGCCCTCCGGCAGGCAGCCCCAGGGCAAAACGTCGCAGCAGCGCGCCAGCGGCGCAAGCCAGCCACGCCCGGAACGCGGCAACAGCGCCCCGCGCAAGCCCGCCCGCCCGGCCATCAATCCCAACGCCATGCCCGGCAATGTGCTGGACCCCCTGCACGAGATGACCGAGGAAGAACTGGACGCCGCCGACCGCGCCGCCCTGGCCAAGGCCAATGCCCTGGCCGACGCGGGCATCATGCCCTCGCCGGTGGCGGTGCTGGGCGGAGCGCAGCGCCAGCGCCCCCAGCGCGATTCCCGCCAGCCCAGCGCAGAGGGCCGGGGGCAACGCCAAGACAATCAGCGCCAAGAAGGGCAGCGTCGGGACGGACAGCGTTCTGAGGGCAAACGCTCTGAAGGGCAGAGAGCTGAAGGACAGCGCCGAGACGCCCGCCCCGCGCGCCAGGCCAAGCCCGAACAGCGCCAGCCGGAATCTCGACAGCCGGAATCCCGTCAAACAGAGCAGCGCAGGCCGGAGCAAGCCGCGGCCCCCCGTGCCGACAACGCCCCCATGGCCATCCCTGCCGCCGCCCTCACCACAGCCGAGGACACCAAGCCGACCCGCAAGCCGGACGTGAAGCCCGAGGCCAAGGCCCCCGCGCAGAATGACGCAAAGGCCGAAGCACGCGCCGAAAACCGCGTGGAAAGCCGCGCCGACGCCGAGATCATGGAAAGCCCCGGCAAGAAGGGCCGCCAAAAGATGTTCATCGGCGTGCTGCCCGGCGAGCTGGTCGAGGTGGTGCTGAGCGAGGAAGGCGCTGTTCAGGAATATTATGTGGAGATGCTGCACCAGGCCAAGACCAAGGGCAACATCTACAAGGGCTACATCCACAACATCGACAGCGCGCTCCAGGCCGCCTTCATCAACTACGGCGCGGAGCGCAACGGCTTTTTGCAAATCGACGAGGTCCACCCCGAGTACTACCTGGGCTCCTACCCGCTCAAGAAGGGCGCGCGCTTCCCGCTGATGCAGAAGGTGCTGCGCCCGGGCCAGGAGGTGCTGGTGCAGGTGGTGAAGGAACCCACGGGCAAGAAGGGCGCCTTCGTCTCCAGCTACCTGTCCCTGCCGGGACGCTATTTCGTGTACACCCTGGGCCGCGACCAGCAGGGCGTCTCCCGCAAGATCGAGGACGAGAAGGAACGCGAACGCCTGAAAAGCGTCATCGACGTCATCAATCCCCAGGAGGGAGTGGGCCTCATCGTGCGCACGGCGGGCATCGGCCGCGCCAAGACAGAGCTCATGCGCGACTACAAGTACCTGCACCGCGTTTGGACCGACATAAAGAAGAAGGCCCAGACCGAGAAGGCCCCGGCCCTGGTGTACAAGGAGCTGGACCTGGCCGTGCGCGCCGCGCGCGACTACCTGACCCAGGACGTCAGCGAAGTTTGGGTGGACGACCCGGAGACCTTTGAGCAGATCAAGGACTACGTGTCCATGGCCTTCCCCAAGAGCCCAAACATGGTGAAGCTCCACGCCGACCACGACAAGACGCTGTGGGAGCGCTTCGGCCTCACCCGCCAGGTGGAGCAGATCTACTCCCGCGAGGTGACCCTGCCCAGCGGCGGCAGGCTGGTGTTCGACCACACCGAGGCCCTCACCAGCGTGGACATCAACTCCGGCAAGATCGGCGGGGAGCAGAGCTTCGCCAAAATGGCCCACAAGACCAACATGGAGGCCGCGGCGGAGATCGCCCGGCAGCTCAAGCTGCGCGACATCGGCGGCCAGATCGTCATCGACTTCATCGAGATGAAGGACGGCAAGCACCTGCGCGACGTGGAAAAGACCATGCGCCAAGCCCTGAAGTACGACCGCGCCCGCACCGACGTCTCCAGCATCTCCCCCTTCGGGCTCATGGAGCTGGTGCGCCAGCGCCTGGGCTCCTCGGCCATCAGCGTTTCCACGGAGCCGTGCCCCTGTTGCGGCGGCACAGGCATTCGCCGCAACCTGGAGTGGCAGGCCCTGCAGACCATGAAGACCATCCACCGCATGCTGCGCCGCCCCGGCTGTCCCAACCCGCTCCAGGTTCCCCTGGGGCAGGAGCTGGCCATATACATGCTCAACAACAAACGCGAGCTGCTCATGGACATGGGCGCGCAGATGGACACCCGCGTGGAAATCATCGTAGACACCAAGCTGCCGTAAGGACAAGCCTTCGCGGGGGGGAGGGCGCTGGCCGCCCTCCCGACCCGACAGCAACGGTCTGCACCGCGAACCACAACCGACCACAACAGGCCGCGCCCATGACCACCGCGACACCCGACACCACGCCCCAGGCCGGCGCCACCACGCGGGAAGCACCAGCCAGCAACGCTCTGCTGCTGCACGCCTGCTGCGGCCCGTGCAGCATCACCCCGGTGCTGGCCCTGCGCGATGCGGGCCTGGAGCCCACGCTCTATTTTTTCAACCCCAACGTCCACCCGTTAACGGAGTACCTGCGCCGCCGCGAGGGCCTGGGGAACGTGGCCGCGCGCCTGGGCGTGCCTGTGCTGTTTGCGGATGAAGACGACGCCAGCGCCGCCTACCCTGCGCAGTGGCTGGCCGCTGTGGCCGCCCTTGGCCCGCCGAAATCACAAACGAACGCGCAAACGGGCGCGGGCAGCATGGCCGACATGGCCGCGCGCTGCCCGCTGTGCTACGCCCTGCGCCTGAACGCCACGGCCCGCGCCGCGCGTCGACTGGGCTTCCGCCGCTACAGCACCACGCTTTTGTACAGCAAATACCAGCGCCACGAGGACATCCTCGCCGCGGGCCAGCAGGCCTGCCAGGGCGCCTGCCTCGCCGGGGCCAGGCCGGACGTGAGCTTCCACTACCAGGACTTCCGCCCCGGCTGGAGCGAGGGCATCCGCCTGTCCAAAGAGTGGGGCATTTACCGCCAGCAGTACTGCGGCTGCCTGCTCAGCGAGCACGACCGCTACCACAAGGATCTGCAGCGGGCGATATTCCCCGGCTAAGTTTCGCCACAAACAAATCCTCGCCTGTTCCCACGTCGATGCCGACAAAACATTGACGTCTCTAGACTATTTCTATAATAGCAGCATTTGTGTTTTCTATGCATCACGCGCTTCGCGCCTTCAACATGACGACTTCACAAGCTTTTTCTGGCACCCGCTCAACGTGGCCCGGTTTTTGCTTCCGCTGCGGCATGGGAAAGAACCACCGCCACCGCCTGCCGGGCCTGCTGC
>JAVBYL010000254.1 GCA_030824035.1 Humidesulfovibrio sp. | reverse complement strand
CTGCGCAAGATGAAGGACTTCACCAGCGCGGAGAAGTACTACATGCGCGCCCTGCAAATCACCAAGGCCGATGAATTCCTGTACTTCAACCTCGGCAGGCTCTACTTCGACTGGCAGCGTTGGGACAAGGTTGTGGATGCGGCCAAGCTCTCTCTGGGCATTTGCCCGGACTTCGCCGAGGCCAAAAAGCTGCTCGTGTACGCCCAGAAGAAGCTCTCCGAGGGAGCATAGGCCCAACCACCTCTCCCGAGGAGGCGACATGCCCCCCGGTTCAACGGCTCTGCACCACCCGCGCGGCGCACACTGCGATGTGCTGGTTCTTGGCGCGGGCTTGGCCGGATTGCGCGCCGCCTGGGCCGCCAAGCAGCATGCCCCGCATCTGCACGTGGTCATCGCCACCCCCGCCGCCGGTCCTTCCGGCTCCTCCTTCGCCAACAAAAACAACGCCCTGGGCATGCAAGTGCCCAGCAATGCTCAAGCCGTCGCCTTTGTTGAAGAAGCGCTGAGCCTGGCAGCACCCGGCCTGGCCCTGCGTCCCCTTGTGGAGGCCCTGGCCGAGGACGCCGAGGCGCGCCTAGCCGACCTGCTGGACCTGGGGCTGGCCTTCCGGCGCGAGGCGACCGGCGCATTGCAACGCTTCCCCGGCTGCTTCAGCGCCGCTCCGCGCGCGGTCATCTACACTGGGCTTGCCGCCGCGCACCGGGCCTTCCTGGGCCAGGTGCTGGGCCTGGGCGTGGAGCTATTGCCCGGCGTGGAGGCCGTGGGACTGAACGTGGATTCCGGCCGGGTGTGCGGGGCGCAACTCAGGGACGTTCGCGGCGCGGCGGTGCAAAGCCTCAACGCCGGGGCGGTCATCGCGGCCCTGGGCGGCCCTGCTCCGCTGTTCACCCGGCGCACCTGCGGCCCAGGCGGCACGGGCCTTTCGTACGGGCTGCTGGCCCAGGCCGGGGCGAGGCTGGTCAACGCGCCGTACCTGCAATTCTTCTGGGTGCACCCCAAAACCCTGCGCTTCACCAATCCGGCGGAGCTTGATTGGACCGGAGCAATGCGCGACGCCGGGCCGCACTTCACGCCGCAGCTCATCCAGGCCCGGCGCATGCACTGCCCAACGGCCTATGGCCAGCCGGATGCGGCCATCGACGCCAGCCTGCTGACACAGCAAAGCCCCAACGGCATATGCTGGGCCACGGGGGCGGGCGGGGTGCTGCTGCCGCTGGTGCTGGCGGCCCATGCGGGCAATGGCGGAGCACTCATCGATACCAGGGGGCGCACCACGGTGCCGGGGTTGTATGCCTGCGGGGAATGCGCCTCCGGCATGCACGGGGCCAACCGCCTGGGCGGGGGCATGGTGCTGGCGGCGCTGGTGTTCGGCGCGCGCGCCGGGGTCGAGGCCGCCCGCGAGGCGCTCCAAGGGCACGCCTCTGCCAGGGCGGAAGCGCATGGTCCCTGCGATGCGGCGCGCAGCCAAGCCTCGGCCACGCCACAACCGTTCCTGCGCACCCTGCGCCGGAACATGCAGCGCCACGGCCTGCTGGCGGGAATCCACGGGCAGGGGGCGAAGCGCGAGGCCTTCGTCAGCAGGCTGCGGACCTGGGCCGATGCGCCAAGCACGCCGCAACGCCAGCGGCTGCTCAGCCTCTCGGCCCTTGCGGTGCTGGGCGCAGCCAGGGTGGTTACAGCCACGGGCGGATCATAAACAAAAGGGCCGCCCAGAAAACGGGCGATTGCGGCTCAGACCTCTTCGCGCCGACCCCAGGCCTGCTCGTAGGCCGTGCCGCCGCGTTCGAGGATCTCCTCGGCCGCCTGGGGCACCAGCATGGCTAGGCTGCGCTTTTCGCGCCAGCGGCGGCGGATGTCCGTTGAGCTGACCTCCAGCACGGGCATGTGCACAAAGCGCAGGCTGGTGCCGCTGGGCAGACGCAGCTCGTCCTCGCCCACGAGCCCTGTTCCCGGCCAGGTGGCGCGGGCGAACTCCGTCAGCGACTCCACGGTGTCTCCGGCGCGCACAATCACCACCAGGGAGCACAGGCCGGGAATCTCCAGCCCGCGGTGCCAGATAGCCAGGGACCGGAAGGACTCGCTGCCCAGGATGAACCACAGCTCGTCGCCGGGCATCTTCTCGCGCAGGGCCAGGAGGGTGTCCAAGGTGTAGGATGGGCCGGGCCGGTTGCCCTCCATGCCGCTGGCCGAAAGGCCGTTGACGCCGCGCACGGCCAGCTCCACCAGGCGCAGCCGGTGGGCAAAGGGCAGCATGCCGTCCTGAGGCTTGTGGGGGGCCTCGCCCACGGGCAAAAGCAGCACGCGGTCCAGTCCAACAGTCTCACGGGCGTCCACCGCCATGCGCATGTGCCCGGCGTGAATGGGATTAAAACTGCCCCCGAGTATTCCGATCTTTGCCATAAATGCCTGTCGACTCCTTGCTGCTGCCCGCGTGATGCATGATCCCGGCCCTGGAGCGAACACGCTCCGCCGGGGGTGTAAAACAGGAAATTACTGGCGGATTTGCCCCTGGCCCAACACCACGAACTTGGCGCTGGTCAGCTCCAGCAGGCCCATGGGTCCGTAGGCGTGGAGCTTGGAGGTGGAGATGCCGATCTCCGCGCCCAGGCCCAGCTCGCCGCCGTCATTTAGGCGGGTGGAGCAGTTCACGCCCACCATGGAGGCGTCCACCTCGCGGCTGAAGCGCATGGCGTTGTCGTGGTTGGCCGTCAGGATGCACTCCGTGTGGTTCGAGCCATAACGGGCGATGTGCTCCTGGGCCTCGTCCAAGTCCGCCACCACCTTCACCGCCAGGGTGAGGGCCAAAAACTCGTGGCCAAAGTCGCCGGGAGCGGCGGCCTCGGCGGCTCCACCGGCATGAGGAACCATCAGCGGCAGGGACTCCGGGCAGCACTTGAAGCGCACCCCGGCTGCAGCCAAGCGCTGGGCGACCATGGGCAGCAGCTTGGCGGCCACGGCCCGGTGCGCCAGCAGGCACTCCAGGGAGTTGCAGGTGCCGGGGCGCTGGGCCTTGGCGTTCAGCACAATCTCCACGGCGCGCTGCAGGTCGGCGGATTCGTCCACAAAGGTGTGGCACACGCCCTTGTAGTGCTTGAGCACGGGCATGGTGGCCTGCTCCACCACGGCGCGGATGAGCCCCTCGCCGCCGCGCGGGATGACCACGTCGATGAATTCGTCAAGTTTCAGCAGCGCGCTCACGGCCTCGCGGGCGGTGGTGGGCGGCACCTGCACGCAGCCAGCGGGCAGCCCGGCGGCCTCAAGGGCCTGGTGGATGAGGGTCACAAGGGCCTTGATGGATTCAAAGGCCTCGCTGCCGCCGCGCAGGATGGTGGCGTTGCCGCTCTTGATGCAGAGCACGGCGGCGTCCACCACAGCGTTGGGGCGCGACTCGAAAATCATGGCCACCACGCCCAGGGGAACGCGCATGCGGCCAACAAGCATGCCGTTGGGCCGCTTCTTCATGCCCTCTATCTCGCCCACGGGGTCGCTCATGGCGGCAACCTCGCGGCAGCCCTGCACCATGGA
>JAVBYL010000328.1 GCA_030824035.1 Humidesulfovibrio sp. | reverse complement strand
AAGCAGTCGAAGCAGCCTTCCTCGCGCTGGGAAAGGCGCACGGCTTCCACCCGCGCCAGCATCAGCTCCTCATTGACCGATTTCTTGGCCGGGGCCTTCTTGGGGGCCGCCTTGGCCTTGGCTGCGGGCTTTTGGGCCTGCTTGGCCTGTGTCGGCTTGGCCGGGGTCTTCGCCGGTGTTGTCTTCTTGGCGCTCGCCTTGGGCGCTGTTTTCTGCGCAGCCGATAACTTTGCCGACAGCTGGGACGGCGCAGCAGTCGACTTGGGTGCCTTGCTGGCGCTCTTGGCCACTGGCTTCTTGACCTTGTCCGTGTTCATGGCTGTTGTGCTCCTGTTGCAGGGTGAACACCACGGGGAAGCATTGATTGCACAATACCTCATCACCATGTCTGCGCAAGCACAATCTGTTTTTTTCACGTTTGAAACGCTTCCCGTCCGGCATGGGCGTGGCCCGCCTTGCAAAACCCGCCCGATTTCACTAGACAGTGGGCACAGAACGCACCGCATTCCGGAGATCCCCATGAACGTGCTCGTCATCGGCTCTGGCGGCAGGGAACACGCCCTGTGCTGGAAGCTCGCCCAGAATCCCCGCGTCAGCCGCGTCATCGCCGCCCCCGGCAACGGCGGCACCGCGCGTGAGGCTGTCAATTTCCCCGTGAAGGACGACGACATCCCCGGGCTCATCGCCCTGGCCAAGGCCGAGAACGTCGGCCTGGTGGTCGTTGGCCCGGAGGCCCCGCTGGTGGCGGGCATTGCCGACGCCCTGGCCGCCGAGGGCATCCCCTGCTTCGGCCCCGACGCCTACGCCGCCCAGCTTGAGGGCAGCAAGGCCTTTGCCAAGAACGTCATGCGCGCCGCTGGCGTGCCCACGGCGGACTTCGAGGTGTTCGACGACGCCGAGGCCGCCAAGGCCTACATCCGCAGGCAGGGCGCCCCCCTGGTGGTCAAGGCCGATGGCCTGGCCGCTGGCAAGGGCGTGGTGGTGGCCTCCACGGTGGACGAGGCCCTGGAGGCCATCGATGACATGATGGTGGCCAAGAGCTTTGGCGCTGCGGGCGCGCGGGTGGTGGTGGAGGCTGCGCTGGCGGGCGAGGAGGCGAGCTTCTTGGCCTTCTGCGATGGCGAGAATTTCGCGCTGCTGCCATCGGCCCAGGACCACAAGGCCGTGGGCGAGGGCGACACCGGCCCCAACACCGGCGGCATGGGCGCGTACAGCCCGGCCCCGGTGCTGCCCCAGGAAAAATACGCCGAGACCGCCGAGCTGGTCATCCGCCCCATTCTGACCCACCTGAAGGCCCAGGGCCATCCCTTCAAGGGCGTGCTTTACGCCGGGCTCATGTTCACCAAGGAAGGCCCGCTGGTGCTGGAGTACAACGTGCGCTTCGGCGACCCGGAGTGCCAGCCCCTGCTCATGCGCCTGGAAAGCGACCTGCTGGACATCCTGTTCGCCTGCGCCGAGGGTAGGCTGACGCCGGACATGGTGCGCGTGCGGCCGGAGACGGCGCTGTGCGTGGTGCTGGCCGCGCCAGGCTACCCCGGCGGCTACCCCAAGGGCATGGAGATAACCGGCCTGGACGAGGCCGACGACCTGGCCAGGCGCGACCCCGGCTGCAAGGTGTTCCAGGCGGGCACGGCGGTGGCGGGCGGCACAACCGTCACCAACGGCGGCCGCGTGCTGGGTGTTACGGCCCTTGGGGCCGACCTGGCCGAGGCCAAGGCCAAGGCCTACGAGCTGGTGGCCAAGGTGGGATTTACTGGCTGTTATTTCCGCCGCGACATAGGCGACAAGGGCATTGCCCGCAGCAAAAAGTAAGGAGCGACCGTCATGGCGAAGGTAGCCGTGTTCATGGGCAGCGCGTCTGATGAAGACCTGATGAAGCCCTGCGCCGAGATTCTGGACAAGCTCGGCATCGACTACGTGTTCACCGTCAGTTCCGCCCACCGCACGCCGGAGCGCACCGAGCGCCTGGTGAGCCACCTGGAGGCGGGCGGTTGCCAGGTGTTCATCTGCGCCGCGGGCATGGCCGCGCACCTGGCCGGGGCG
This sequence comes from Humidesulfovibrio sp., assembly GCA_030824035.1. Lineage (GTDB taxonomy): Bacteria > Desulfobacterota > Desulfovibrionia > Desulfovibrionales > Desulfovibrionaceae > Humidesulfovibrio. The sequence goes on along the minus strand of JAVBYL010000328.1, from coordinate 1,483 downwards.
GTTGCCGCGCGCACCACCAAGCCGGTGCTGGGCGTGCCCCTGGCCGCCTCTCCCCTGGGCGGCATGGACGCGCTTTTGGCCACGGTGCAAATGCCGCCGGGCTTCCCCGTGGGCACCCTGGCCCTGGACAAGGCGGGCGCGCGCAACGCCGCCTGGCTGGCCGCCCAGATCCTCGCACTTTCCGACACCACCCTGGCCTCGCGCCTGAAGGCCGAGCGCGAAGGGTTCATCACCGCCGTGGAAAAGGCCGCCGCCAAGGTGGAGCAGGCCGATGCCGACAGGCGGGCCGAACGCAAGGTGAAGTAACGCCCCCAGGGCACAGGACGAGCCATGCTTCAAGACGACAAGGGCCGCAGCGTCAGCTACCTGCGGCTGTCCGTCACCGACCGTTGCAACCTGCGCTGCCTGTACTGCGACGGCAGCATTTCCCCGCGACTGCTGCACGGCGATGTGCTGCGCTACGAAGAGCTCCTCGACCTCATGGGCCTCTCGGCCACCCTGGGCATCGGCAAGGTGCGCCTTACCGGCGGGGAGCCCTTTGCCCGCAGGGGGTTCATGGAGTTCATGGAGGCCGCGCGGCAGCGTTTTCCGGCCATGGACCTGCGCCTGACCAGCAACGCCACGCTCATCACCCCCTTCGCCCAGCGCCTGGCGGCCGCCGGTGTGGCCCGCATCAACATCTCGCTCGACACCTTGGACGCCCCCACCTTCCACCGCGTCACAGGGCAGGACATGTACCACGCCGTGCGCAGCGGCATCGACGCCTGCCTTGAGGCGGGCATCCGCGTGAAGATCAACGCCGTGGCCATGCGCGGCGTCAACGACGGCGAGCTGGCCGGGTTCCTGGACCTGGCGCGCCAGAACCCCATCGACGTGCGCTTCATCGAGTTCATGCCCATGGGCGGGGCGAGCTGGGCGCCGGAGCAGGTTTGGAGCGCGGAGGACATCCTGCGCGAGGCCCACACCCTGGCCGACCTGACCCCCCTGGCGCGGGACGCGGCGGATTCCGGTCCGGCGCAGATGTTCTCCATTGGCGGCGGTAAGGGCCGCTTCGGGCTCATCACCCCGTTGTCCAACCACTTCTGCGGCTCGTGCAACCGCCTGCGCATCACCAGCGGCGGCACCCTGCGCACCTGCCTATTTTCCGACCGCGTCTACCGCCTGCGCGCGGCCCTGCGCCACCCCAAGCTGGGCCTGCCCGCCGTGGAGCGCATTCTGCGCGCGGCCCTGCGCACCAAGCCCCTGGGCTACGAGCTCCTGGCCGCGCGGCGGTCGGGCAAGGTGTGTGCCACCGGCATGGCAGCCATAGGGGGGTAGGGTTTTAATTTTCGGGAATTGTTCCTGATTGCGTATTGCACGTGGAAGGGTGAGGACTTACTTCGTCAGCTATGCCAAACACACGACAGTCCTATAGCCTTGTGCGGCGGCTTCGGCTCATCTTCTGGGCCATGGTGCTTGGCCCCATCCTCGCCGGTGTGGGCTT
>JAVBYL010000234.1 GCA_030824035.1 Humidesulfovibrio sp. | reverse complement strand
GAAACCGCTATTTGTCGCTCCACTCCAGGTACAGCGCCTCCAGCTCCTCCGGCGTAAAGGCCGGGTGCTCCAGCATGCCCGCGCGCCTGCGCTGGGAGTGCGCCTCGTACAAAATCACCGCCGCCGCCACGGAAACATTGAGACTTTGCACCATGCCCTGCATGGGGATGTAAAGTTCCTCGCTCACGGACTCGATAAGCTCTGGTGAGGCCCCGCGATGCTCGTTGGACAGGATCACCGCCGTGGGTTTGGTGAAGTCGAAGTCGTACAGCGGTTTTGCCGTGGCGGAAAAGCCGGTGCGGATGACCTGCACGCCCTGGCTGCGGAAGCCTTCCAGCATCTCCCCGGCGTCTGTGTGGCCCACGCGCTCCACCCACTTCTTGGCCGAGGCGGAGGACTTTTTGCCCAGCTCCGGCCATTTTTCAGCGGTGTAGTACAGGTGCACGCGGAACAGCCCAAAGGCGTCGCAGCTGCGCAAAATGGCCGAGACATTGTGCGGGTCCCAGATGTTGTCCATAACCAGGGCCAGATCGCGCTGGCGCATGGCCAGCACGGAACGGATGCGCTCTGCGCGCTCGGGTGTGATGAATCCTCGCATGGGCGCCCGTGTACCCGAGAAGGGCGTGGCATGGCAAGGCCGACATGACAGGCTTTTTTTCTAGTTTGCATTGACTTTGCCCTTTGTTCGGCCAATACTACGTATGTTTACATCTCTGTAGATACTGGAGGCAGCATGCGTGCGCTCATAGCCGAAGACGAATTCTTGGGTCGCAAGATCCTCTCCACCTTCCTCGCCACCCTGTTCGAGGTGGATGTGGCGGTGACGGGGAAGGAGGCTGTGGACGCCTTCACCCTGGCCCACGAGGAAGGCAAGCCCTATGACGTCATCCTCATGGACATCATGATGCCGGAGATGGACGGCATACAGGCCCTGACGCTGATACGCGCCCAGGAACAGGAAAAGAAGCTGCGCCCCCCGGTGAAGGTCATCATGACCACCGCCCTGGACGACCCCAAGACCGTCATCCGCTCCTTCCACGATGGCGAGGCCTCAAGCTACATCGTCAAGCCCGTGCGCAAGGAAAAGCTGTTTGAGGAGCTGCAAAAGCTGGGCTTTCTAGCCAAATAGCCGGGGCACCAGCCAGGAGACACCGTGAGCGACGCCCTCTCTGAAGAATTCTTCGCCGAGGTGAGCGACAAATACTATCCGCAGGTGCTGGAAGGCCTGGAGCTTCTTGGCGCGGGCGAGGTGCTGCAAGGCATCGAGATCCTGGGCCGCCCCCTGCACACCATCAAGGGCGTCACCGGGTTCATGCCCGGGTTCGAGGCCGCCAGCAACATCACCCACAAGGTGGAAAGCTTCCTCAAAAAGCTCCAGGCAACCACCCTGCCCCACTCGGCGGACAACATCTCCCTGGCCGTGCACGGGGTGAACTCCGTGTTCGCCGTCATCGAGCAGATCCGCGACCAAGGCGAGCCCGACATGGCCGAAATCGAGGCCGTGTGCTCCGTGCTGGAGGCCGCCAGCGGCGCGGGGGAGAAGTCCGCCTCGGCAAGCGCCGCAGCCTGCCTGAGCGTGGAAAAAGGCCCGGAGGGCGCGCGGGTCATCATCACCGCCCCGCGCATCCACCGCAAGGCCCAGCGCGACCAGATCACCGGGGCCATCATCGCCCTGCCGCAGGAAACCCCGGTCGTCATCGATGTTTCCGCCGCCAAATCCTTCGGCACCATCGCCTGGGAAGACATCGCCAGCCTCACGGCCTACTGGAGCATCAGCGTGGCCGGGCTGTGCGGAGCGCCCAAGGAAACCTTCTACGCAGCCGACATGGACGCCCGCATCCCCCTTGCGGCGGCTCCCCAACACGGCGGAGAAGCCCAGTGAGGGAATACATCGACCAATGCATGGAGCCGCTGGAGGACAAGGTTCTTCAGCTTGAGGAAGCGCGCCCCGGGCCGGAGGCCGTGCGCGATGTGCTGGACACCCTCGGCCTCTCGCACATGAAGGTCGCCTCGGCCCAGGTGGTGGCCCTGCTCGACATGTTCAGCGACGGCATCACCCCGGTGAACGAGGGCATTGTGACGGGGCTTTTGCGCGTGTGCGAGGCCCACCGCAAGTTCCTGCTGGCCCTGGCGGGCGTGCTGGACCAGCCCCTGGCCAGCTTCGCCAAGCCCGCACCCGCCACAGCCGAGGCGGAGGCCGCAGCAGCGCCTGCCCAGGCTGCCCCACCCGCCGATGCGCTTTTCGACGAAACGCATCCGGACAGCGCACAACACGAGAACGGCCACCCGGAAAATGGCCAGCCTGGCGCGCCCCTGCACCCGGAGGACGCGGAGAAGCAGGTGGACCGGGCCATGCAGGCCAGCAAGCAGAGCATCACCAGCATCCGCGTGCCAACCGAGCGCCTGGACAGCCTCATCGCCCTGGTGGGCAAGCTCATGGTCACCTTCGCCGTGCTCTCGCAGTCCGGCACGCGCGGGGCCACCCTGTCCGCCTCCACCCTGTCCGAGCTGGATACGGTCATCACCGGCCTGCAGCGCGAGGTGGACGCCATCCGCCTGGTGCCCCTCAAGCAGATCTTTTTGCCAATGAACCGCCTGGTGCAAAGCCTCTCCCAAAAAATGAAGAAGAAGGTGCGCTTCACCATCAGCGGCGATGAACTGGCCCTGGACAAGTCCATTGTGGAGAGCCTGAACGAGCCGCTGGTGCACCTCTTGCGCAACGCCCTGGACCACGGCCTGGAAACCCCGGAAGACCGCGCCGCCACAGGCAAGGACGAAACCGGCAGCGTGACCCTGACGGCCTACCGCAAGGGCGAGACCGCCTACATCGAGGTGGCCGACGACGGACGCGGGCTCAACGCCGCGCGCATCCGCGCCAAGGCCATCGAAAAGGGCGTCATCGAACCCGATGCGGAGCTGAGCGAGCAGGAAACCGTCCAGCTCATCCTGCAGTCCGGCTTTTCCACGGCGGAGCAGGTGACGGACGTCTCCGGCCGGGGGGTGGGCATGGACGCCGTGGCCAACGCCGTGCGCAACACCCTGGGCGGGGATATCGTCATCGAGAACCTGCCCACCTGCGGCTCGCGCTTCACCCTCACCATTCCGCTCTCGCACTCGGTCAACGAGGGCATCGTGGACGCGCTGGTGTGCCGCGTCGGGCCGGAGACGCTCATCGTGCCCTCCCGCGACGTGCTCGAAATCTACGCCCCGCAAGAGGCGGACCTCGTCAGCATGCCCGACGGCGCGGAGACCGTGAGCGTGCGCGGCCAGATGTTCCACCTGCTGCGCCTGTGCAGGCACCTGGAACTGGAGGAGACCACCTCGGACATCCAGCGCGGGCTTGTTGTCACCGTGCGCCAGGGCAACGTGAGCGCCGCCCTGCTGGTGGACGAGGTGCTGCGCCAGCAGCAGGTGGTGGTGACGGGCTTCACCGTGCCCGTGCAGGAGATTTACGGCCTGCCGGTGCTGGGCTTCGGCATGATGGGCGAAAGCGACGCCCTGGTGCTGGATGTGGAGAAGCTGCTGGCCGCGCTGGTGGCA
>JAVBYL010000193.1 GCA_030824035.1 Humidesulfovibrio sp. | reverse complement strand
AAATTCGGGCCATGGTCCAGGTGCAGCACCACGGGCAGGTCGGTGTCCATGAGGGCGGCTTCCATGAGCTTGATGATGTAGTTCTGCCCGGCGTACTTGCGCGCGCCAGCGGAAACCTGAAGGATGAGCGGAGCGTCCTCCTCCTTGCCGGCCTCCATGATGCCCTGGATGATTTCCATGTTGTTGACGTTGAAGGCGCCGATGGCGTAGCCGCCGGCGTAGGCTTTTTGGAACATTTCCTTGGGAGAGACGAGGGGCATGGATTCCTCCTTGGAGTCGCGGCAAATGGTGTGAACAGTCCTGCGCTTACTCTATGTATTTTGCACGCATTGCGCGCCCTGTCAACACGGGTTACGAATCAAGTTGGTCAAGCAGGGCCAGGGTGTCGTGGTCGGTAAAATCAAAACGCAACGGTGTCAGGGTGATGTACCCCTGGGTCAGCAACAGGCGGTCGCGCCCAGGGCTGATCTTCTCGTGCTTGATCTCGCCGCACATCCAGTAATACTTGCGCCCGCGCGGGTCGGTGCGTTCCTCGTACCAGTCGGTGTAGGCCACGCGGGTGTGCGGGCACACCTTGAAGCCTGCGGCCTGGTCCACCGGCCTGTCGGGAAAGTTCAGGTTCAGCACGCACTTCTTTGGCAAGGCCGCAATGGGCAGCCTGGGCAGCAGCCCGGCCGCATACCCCGCCTGGCCGGAGAGTTCCTCCGGATTGTGGTTGTCCATGGAGACGGCCAGGGCCGGGAAGCCCATGAGCGCGCCTTCCGTCGCGGCGGAGACCGTGCCGGAGTACATGATGTCGACCCCGACGTTGGCACCGGCGTTGATGCCCGAGACGACCAGCTCCGGCGCGTCCTTCAGCAGGGTCGAGATGGCCAGCTTCACGCAGTCGGCCGGAGTGCCGGAGACGCCCAGGCCAAAAAAGTTTTCCTCACGGAACTCCTTCACGCGCAGCGGCGCGGAGAGGGTGATGGCGTGCCCCACGGCGGACTGCTCCGTGATGGGGGCCACCACATGCACCTCGTGCCCCTCGGCCACAAGGGCCTTGTACAGGGCGCGCAGGCCCACGGCCTGGATGCCGTCGTCGTTGGTCAGCAGAATGCGCATGGCGGCTGTGCTTCCCTGCCCGCTGCCACCCGGATTGTTGTCCCGGCGGCAATCCCCGGTTTGACAATCCGCCGTGCTGCGGGCAATTAAAAGTGTTGCGTAAACAATGTGCCGCCCCAGGTGCCGCCCAATGTGCGCGTCATGTATCGCGTAATACGGCGCGGCTAGGGCGCAAGTACCCCAACCCAACGGAGATGGCAAGGCCGTGTGTGCGAAAACCGTGTTCATTCGGGACATTACCCCCGGCCAAACGATACAGGACATCTTTCTGCTGGCCGATGCCCGCACGGGCCAGTCGCGCAACGGCCCGTACTGGAGCCTGGTGCTGCAGGATAGCACCGGCCAGATGGACGCCAAGGTATGGAGCCCGCTTTCGCAGCAGCATCCGGGCCTTACCCCTGGGCTGTTCGTCAACGCCCGGGGCCTGGCCGCCACCTACCGCGACAAGTGCCAACTGACCCTGGACCAGCTGGCCGTTGTGCCGGAGGGCGAGGTGGACTTTGCCGACTTTCTGCCGCCCAGCCCCGTAGACCCCGTGGCCCTGCTGGCCCAGGTTGAGGAGCTGTGCCGCAAGGAGCTGACCCACAAGCCCTGGCGCAGCCTGCTGAAGAAGATCCTCACCGATGAGGACATCCGCGCGCACCTGCTGCCCGCCACCGGGGCCAAGGCCGTGCACCACGCCTATGCCGGGGGCCTCCTTGAGCACACCCTTGCCGTGGCGCGCACCTGCCTGGCCCTGTGCGACCTTTACCCGCAGCTCGACCGCCAGGTGCTGCTCTGCGCCGCCATTTTGCACGACCTGGGCAAGGCCTGGGAGCTTTCCAGCGGGCTCACCTGCGACTATACCGACGAGGGCCGCCTGCTGGGGCACATCCAGCTTGGGCTGGCGCGCATCGAGCCGTTTTTGCAAAAAGCCCGCGAGCTGGACCCGCAGCTCATCCTGCACCTCAAGCATCTCATCATCAGCCACCATGGCGAGTACGAATTCGGCGCGCCCAAGCGGCCCAAGACTCCGGAGGCCTTCATCCTCCACTTTGCGGACAACATCGACGCCAAGCTCAACACCCTCTCCGGCGCCTACGCCGAGATAGAGGGCGGGGAGCAGGCCTGGACCCCGTTCCAGCGCTTCCTCGACCGCTACCTGTACCGGCCCACGCGCACGCCCATGGCCCCGGTCATGGCCCCGACCGGCCCGCACCGGACGGAGAAAAAATCCGATGACCATAAGCCTGAAGGCCGCTCCCTGCTGCTGCCCCTGGGCTTTGAATAGGCAACCACACACAACGCACCACCAACCAGAAACCAGGCGAGACACATGTTCATAACGTTTGAAGGCATTGAAGGCACGGGCAAGTCCACGCAGATTGCACTGCTCAAGGAGCGCCTGGAAGCCCTGGGCAAACGGGTGCTGGTGACCCTGGAGCCGGGCGGCAGCCGCATCGGCGCGGAGCTTCGGCGCGTGCTGCTTTCCCTGGAAAACCGCGACCTGGCCCCCCAGGCCGAGTTGTTCCTGTACCTCGCCGACCGCTCCCAGCATGTGTCCCAGGTCATCCGCCCTGCCCTGGAAGCCGGCATGGTCGTCCTTTCCGACCGCTTCGCGGACTCCACCGTGGCCTACCAGGCCTATGGCCGAGGCATGGACCCGGAGATGCTGCACGAGCTCAATACCATCGCCGTGGGCGGCCTGTGGCCGGACATGACCCTGCTGCTCGACATCGACCCGGAACTGGGCCTCAGGCGCGCAACGGAGCGCAACAGCCGCGAGGGCAAAACCGTGGCCGAGGGCCGCTTCGAGGCCGAGAGCATGGCGTTCCATCAACGCGTCCGCCAGGGCTACCTGGCCTGGGCCGCGCGCTTCCCGGAGCGCATGCGGGTGGTGGAGGCCTCCGGCACGCCCGAGGACATCGCCAGCAGCATCAGCGCCCTTGTGGAGTCGAGGCTCCATGCCGGAGTGTGACCCCGCACCCGCACAAGCCAGGCGCTGGTCCGGCTTGCTTGGCAAGCCCACGCCGCTTGGCAGGCAGAACAGGCGCGACGTGCTGTTGTTCCTGCTCTGCGCCGTGGGGTTCCTGTGGCTTGTGGCCCGCGGGGCCGAGGGCCTGGGCTACAACTGGCAGTGGTACCAGGTGCCGCGTGCGCTATACAGCCATGACCAGAGCAGTTTTACGCCCGGGCCGCTGTTGCAGGGTCTTGCCGTCACCCTGCGCCTTACGGCGCTGAGCTTTTGCGGCGCGCTGGCCGTGGGCCTGGCCACCGCCCTGCTGCGCCTCTCCGGCTCCCTGGCTGGGCGCACCCTGGCCCGTGGCTACCTGGAGTGCATCCGCAATACCCCCCTGCTCATCCAGCTCATGTTCCTCTACTTCGTCTTCGCCCCCATGGTGGGCATGGAGGCCTTCGCCACCGCCGTGCTGGGCCTTTCGCTGTTCGAGGGCGCCTACGTTTCCGAAAT
>JAVBYL010000181.1 GCA_030824035.1 Humidesulfovibrio sp. | reverse complement strand
GCCGCCCGCGCCGCGCCGCCCGCGCCAAGAACCACGGCGGACGAAAAAACGGCGTTGTTGGAGTTCGTTGTGGTCCACTCCGCAAGGGCGGCGCTGATGCCCGCCACGTCGGTGTTGTCGCCGGTGAGTTTGCCGTTTTGCCAGAACAGGGTGTTCACCGCGCCCACGGCCTTGGCGCGCTCGGTGAGCTCGTCGAGGAAGGGCATGACGGCCTGCTTATGCGGGATGGTGACGCTGACGCCCTTGATACGGCGCACGCGCACCTCGGCCAGGAAGGCCTTGAGCTTGTTGCCTGGCTCGGTGGGCCAGGCCTCGTAGCGGCCGGGCATGCCACACTCGCGTAGGCCCCAGTTGTGCAGCAACGGGCTCTTGGAGTGTCCCAGCGGCATGCCGATGATGCCGTATGCCGCCGGGATTTTCTTTTGGGCGTTGGGGTTCACGTGCTACTTCTTCTTCGCAGCGGGTTTTGCCGGTTTAGAGGGCTTGGCCGGTTTTTTCGGGGCGGCCTTCTTGGCAACGGGCTTCTTGGCAGCGGGTTTGGCGGCGGCTTTTGCCGGAGCCTTCTTCTTCGGAGCTTTTTGGGCCGGAGCCTTTTTGGCCGGGGCTTTTGCAGCGGGCTTCTTCAGGCCGGCCAGCTGCTCCAGGGCGTACTCCGCACCGGCGCGCAGGGCCGTCACGTTGATGGGCACGATTTTAGGGGCCATGACGGCCGAGAGGCAGTCCTCCAGGGTGGAGAGCTTCACCGCGCCCGTGGCGGCTACGTATGCGCCCAGCATGATGGTGTTCACCGCGCGGGCGTTGCCCACCTTTTCCGCCAGCTCGTTGGCAGGAATCATCAGGCTCGTCACGCGGCCCGGCTTTTCCACCAGCTCGGCGGGCACCAGGGAGGCGTTCACCAGCTGGATGCCGCCGTCCAGCAGCTTGGGCTGGAACTTGTCCAGGCTGGGGCGGTTCATCACGATGAGGCTCCTTGGCCGGGTGATGATGGGGGAGCCGATTTCCTCGCTGGAGATGACCACGGTGCAGTTGGCCGTGCCGCCGCGCATCTCCACGCCGTACACCGGAATGTAGGTGACGTTCATTTTCTCGCGCATGCCCGCGTAGGCCAGCAGGTTGCCGATGAGCAGCACGCCCTGGCCGCCGAACCCGGCGATGATGACATCAAGGTACTTGGCGCTCATTACTTGCCTCCTTCAGCCGGAGCCACAAGGGAGCCGCAGGTTCCGTCGGCGGTGGAGTCGCGGTACACGCCCAGGGGGAAGTACGGGATCATTTCCTCGGTAATGCGCTTGTTGGCCGCCAGCGGGGTCATGCGCCAGTTGGTGGGGCAGCCGGACAAGAGCTCCACGAAGCTGAAGCCCAGGCCCTGCTCCTGCACCTCGAAGGCCTTCTTGAGGTACTTTTTGGCCTGGCGGATGTTCTTGACGCTGTCCAGGCTGCCGCGCGCGGCAAACACCACGCCGCCCAGCTGGGCGATGATCTCGGACATGCGGATGGGCGAGCCCTCGCGGTCTTTGCAGCGGCCGCCGGGGCAGGTGGTGGTCTTTTGGCCGATGAGCGTTGTGGGGGCCATCTGGCCGCCGGTCATGCCATACACGGTGTTGTTGACGAAGACCACGGTGAGGCGCTCGCCGCGGTTGGCGGCGTGCATGATCTCGGCCATGCCGATGGAGGCGAGGTCGCCATCGCCCTGATAGGTGAAGACGAACTTGTCGCCGCGCGCGCGCTTGACGCCCGTGGCCACTGCCGGGGCGCGGCCGTGCGGGGCCTCCACGGTGTCCACGTCGATGTAGTTGTACAGGAACACGGAGCAACCGATGGAGGACACCGCGATGGTCTTCTTGGTCAGGTCCATCTCGTCCAGCAACTCGGCCACCAGGCGGTGGGCGATGCCGTGGTGGCAGCCGGGGCAGTAGTGGGTGGCGCGGTCCACCATGGACTCGGGCCGGTCGAACACCAGCTCTTCGGTTTCGCTCGCGGTATTGGCCGCGACTTTGGGGGCCACGGCTTTTGCTTTGGTGGTCATGCTATTTCCCCTTCAGCGCCTTGAGGATGGGCGCTTCGAAGTCGTCCGGCGAGGGCATGTTGCCGGGGTATACGCAGAACAGGGCGGAGTCGGCGTGCTTGCGCACGGCAAGGCGCACATCGTCCACCATCTGGCCCAGGTTGTGCTCGATGGTCAGGAAGCGCTTGCCTTCCTTAGCCAGCTTGTCCAGCGCCACGGAGGGGAAGGGGTACAAGGTCTTTGGCCGGAACAGGCCGACCTTCTTGCCCTTTTTGCGCAGCGCGCGCACCGCGTTTTTGGCGATGCGGCCGATGGACCCGTACGCCACGACAATCAACTCGGCGTCCTTGGTTTCATAGCTCTCAAAGTCCACAAACTTCTGCATGTTGTCGTACTTGGCCTGCAGTTTCTTGTTCTGCCCGGCCAGCTCGCCGTCCATGAGAAACAGCGACTTGATGATGCGGTGGTCGCGCTTGCCCCCGGTGGACTCCAGCCGCCACTCGCCGCCTTCGTTGGGATCGACGGCCTTGGGCTCGCGCGGGGTGATGGGCTCCTTCATCTGTCCGATGATGGCATCGCCCAGGATGAGCACGGGGTTCTTGTACCTAAAGGCCAGGTCGAAGGCCTCGAAGGTCATGTCGTAGGCTTCCTGCGCACTGGCCGGAGCAAGAACCAGCAGCCGGTAGTCGCCGTGGCCGCCGCCGCGCGTGGACTGGTAATAGTCGCCCTGGGCCGGGCCGATGTCGCCCAGGCCTGGGCCGCCACGGTTCATGTTCACGATGACCGCCGGGATCTCGCTGCCGGCCATGTAGCTGATGGCCTCCTGCTTGAGGCTCATGCCCGGGCTGGAGGAGCTGGTCATGGCGCGGATGCCGCAGGCGCCAGCGCCCAGCAGCATGTTGGCCGCGGCCACCTCGCTCTCCGCCTGGACGAACTCGCCACCGGCGTCGACCATGGCCTTGCTCATGAATTCGGGGATGTCGTTCTGCGGGGTGATGGGGTAGCCGAAGAAGCACTTGCAGCCTGCGGCCAGTGCGCCCATGGCGATGGCCTCGTTGCCCTTGACGAAAAGTTTGTCTTTCTTGCCTGCCATACGTTCCCCCTACGCCGCCTTCTTGGGCTTTTTGCTGCGCCAGACGGTGATGGCGACATCTGGACAAATGGTGGCGCAGGAGGTGCAGCCTGTGCATTTGTCCATGGACGCTGCCGGGACCTCGGCCACTTTGTAGCCGTTTTGGTTGATGCGCTCTGATTGCTGGATGATCTGCACCGGGCAGACCGTGGTGCACAGGAGACAGCCTTTACAGCGCTCCTCCTGAACCGCGATGCGAGACATGCGTCGTTCCTCCTGCCCGCCGGGGAGTCTGCGGGCCGTTTATGAACCTGGAGCCGGTTTTTCAGACGTCGTTCAGACAATGAGCATTGCGTCGCCGTAGGAGAAAAAGCGGAACCCTTCGGCAAGCGCCTTGGCGTACGCGGCCATGATGTTTTCACGGCCTGCCAGGGCGGAAACCATAATCAGCAGGCTTGATTCTGGCAAATGGAAATTCGT
>JAVBYL010000147.1 GCA_030824035.1 Humidesulfovibrio sp. | reverse complement strand
TCCCGGTGATGAAGGAGGCGGCCAAGCGCATCATGCAGAAGGCCCCCGGCATCCGCATCACGGTGGCCGGCGGCGGCTCCGGCGTGGGTGTGCAGAAGGTGGGCGAGGGATTGGTGGACATCGGCAACACCGGGCGCGCCCTCACCGACAACGAAATTGCCAAGTTCGGGCTCAAGTCCTACGCCTTCGCCATCGACGGCGTGGCCGCAGTGGTCAATCCCAAGAATCCCGTGGGCGCGCTGACCCACAGCCAAGTGCAGGACATCTTCGCGGGCAAGATCACCAACTGGAAGCAGCTGGGCGGACGCGACGCGGCCATCCATCTGTACACCCGCGACGAGGCCAGCGGCACCCGCGAGGTGTTCTGGGAGATCATGCTGAAAAAGGGCCAGATCGCGCCCTCGGCCAACGTGGTGGCCTCCAACGGGGCCATGAAGACCGCGCTGGCCGGCGACGCCGACGGCATCGGCTACGTGAGCATCGGCCACATCGACCATACCATCAAGGCCCCGGCCCTGGACGGCATGGCCCCGACCCAGGACAACGCCAAGAGCGGCAAGTACCCGGTGACCCGCAAGCTCTACATGAACACCAAAGGCGAGCCGACAGGCATCGTGGCCAGCTTCATCAGCTACATCCAGGGGCCGGAAGGCGCGGCCATCACGGCCTCCGACGGATACATCCCCACCAAGTAGTATGGGCGCCGCGATTCCATCGCGCAGCCACCATGCGCCAGCCGGGGAGCGGGGCATCCTCGCCCTGCTTTCCGGCGCGGCGGGCGTAAGCGTGCTGTGCGTGGCGGGCATCCTGGGCTTCCTGGCCTGGTTCAGCCTGCCGCTGCTTCAGCCCGGCCAGCTTGCGGCCGTGCTCTCCTGGACCTGGCAGCCCACCTCGGGCCGCTTCGGCATCCTGCCCATGGCCGCGGGGTCGCTCTTACTCGCCTCGTCCGCCATGCTGCTGGCCTATCCCCTGGGCCTGGGCCTGGCGCTTTTCGTCAATGGCCTGGGCCCCCGCCCCCTGGTGAAGCACCTAGGAACGCTTGTGCGCCTCATGAGCGGCGTGCCTACGGTGGTCTACGGCCTTGCCTCGGTGTTCCTGCTGGTGCCGCTGTTGCGCTCGAGCTTCACGGGCACCAGCGGCTTCTCCTGGCTGGCGGCGATGCTGGTGCTGGCCTTGCTCGTGCTGCCCATTGTGACGCTGGTGCTGGACGGCCAGCTCCGGCTCGTCGTCCCTGGCTTGCGCCTCACGGCGGCGGCCCTGGGCCTCACCGAATCCCAGATCCTGGTGCGCCTCGCGCTGCCCCAGTGCGGCCACGGGCTTAAGGCTTCGGCAGCCTTGGGATTTGGCCGGGCCATCGGCGACACGCTCATCGCGCTCATGCTCTCCGGCAACGCGGCCCAGGTGCCGCATTCGCCCCTGGACTCCCTGCGCGCGCTCACGGCGCACATCGGCCTCGTGCTGGCGACCGACAGCCAGAGCCAGGCCTACGGCTCCATCTTCGCCTGCGGACTGCTGCTCTTCGGGGTCAGCCTGGCCGTGAACCTCGGCCTGCGGGGCCTTCGGCCCAGCCCGGCGCGGACCGCGGTTTCCATTCGGCCCGGCCCCGGCCTGGAGACCTTCGCCACGGGGCTCGCCTGGACCTCGGCCCTCCTTGTACCGGCGGCGCTGGCGATCCTGCTGGGCTTTCTGCTCCTGCGCGGCCTGCCCGCCGTAAGTCTTGCGCTCTATTTCGGCGACACTCCGCCCATAGACGCGCTCCTGCGCGGCGCGCCGGTGTTCGATGGGCTCTGGCCCGCTTGCCTGGGTACCCTCTGGCTCGTGGGGCTGGCCGCGCTCTTCGCCGTGCCCGTGGGCCTGGCCGGGGGCATCCACCTGGCGGAATTCGCCACGGGCCGCGCCGCGCGCTTGGCCGCCTTCTGCGTGGACCTGCTGGCCGGGGTGCCGTCCATCCTCATGGGGCTGTTCGGCTTCGCGCTGATTCTGCTCCTGCGCCGCAGCTTCTGGCCCAGCGCCAACACCTGCCTGCTGCTCTCGGCCCTGTGCCTGGCCCTGCTCGTGCTGCCCTATCTGGTGAGCGCCACCCGCGCCGCCCTGGCCGGATTGCCGCAGGAACTGCGCCTGACCTGCGCCGCGCTTGGGCTTTCGCGCTGGCAGGCGGTGCGGCGGGTGCTCCTGCCCGCCGCGCGCCAAGGCATACTGGGCGGGGTGGTGCTGGCCCTTGGCCGCGCGGCCGAGGACACCGCCGTGATTCTTCTGACCGGCGTGGTGGTTGGCGCTGGCAGGCCGGGCGCGCTCACGGACAAGTTCGAGGCCCTGCCCTTCACCATCTATTACCTGGCGGCCGAGCACCAGACCCCGCAGGAGTTGGACCTGGCCTTCGGCGCGGCGCTCACACTGCTGGCCCTCACCCTGGCGCTCTTCGCCCTGGCGCGCAGGCTGGGCGGGGGTTCTCATGAAGCCTGGAGGCCCGGCACATGACGGCAATCTCAATCCGCGGCCTGAATGTCTCCTTTGGCGGGCGGCCCGTGCTGCGCAACCTGGACCTGGACGTGGTCCGGGGAGGCCCCACGGTGCTTCTGGGGCGCTCCGGTTCCGGCAAGACAACGCTGCTGCGCGCCATCAACCGGCTGAACGAGTGCTTGCCGGGCTGCGAGACCATAGGCTTGGTGCGCATCCGCCTGGACGGGGCAATGGTGGACGCCTACGGCGCGGGCACCAGGCCCGAGACCCTGCGCACCCGCGTGGGCATGGTCTTCCAGACGCCCAACCCGCTTCCCGTCGGCATTGCGGAGAACATCGCCCTGCCGCTGGCCTTGGCGCACGGGCTGCAGGGGGCGGAAATCGCCGCGCGCATCGAGGCGTCGCTCATGGAGGCCGGTCTGTGGCACGAGGTAAAGGACCGGCTGAATGCTCCGGCCGCCTCACTCTCCGGCGGGCAGCAGCAACGCCTATGCTTGGCGCGAGCGCTAGCGGCGCGGCCAGAGGTGCTCCTGCTGGACGAGCCCACAGCCTCCCTGGACTACCAGGCCGCGCGGGGCATCGAGGAGCTGCTCCTGGAACTCGCTTCGCGCTATACGCTGCTGGTGGTCTCCCATGGGCTGAACCAGGCCCGGCGGCTGGCGCGCGACGTATTCGTGCTGCGCGAAGGCGCGACGCTTGAGGCCGTGGGCCGGGAGCTGCTGACTGACCCTGAAGGTTTTTCGCGCCTCATGGACGAGTTGTTTTGAGCGGCAAGGGCCGGGAACCATCTGCCCGCATCACCGGCGGGACAACGGACAACACGGAGGAGACGGCTATGAAGTACGGCGCGCGCAATAAGCTTACGGCCAAGGTGACCAGCGTGAAGAAGGGCGATGTCATGGCCCTGGTGAAGTTCCAGGTCACCGACCCCGGCGAGATGGCCTCGGTGCTCACCACCGAGTCCGTGGACGACCTGGACCTCAAGCCCGGCGACGAGGTCCAGCTGTTCATCAAGGCCATCCACGTGCTGCCCGTGAAGGAGTAACGCCTCATGCCACTCGCATTGCGGGTGGTAGTGCCTGGCCAGACACCCTGGCCCGCGTGGTTGTGGCGGGCC